>DASTBC010000287.1 GCA_035712245.1 Candidatus Eisenbacteria bacterium | reverse complement strand
CACGACCACGAGCCGGGCGAAGTCGACAGGATCGCACGCGAGACCGGCGATCGGCACCTCTCGCGTTCTGCACGAACGGCGCTCGGATCGCCTCGCGGCTCGCAAGGAGGCGGAAGGCTCGATCGAGCCACGCTCGTTGCGAAACGCTCGGTGCGGCGAGTTTCGGGGCCCGCGCCGTTGCGCGAGACCCAGCGCCATCCCCGTGCGGCTTCGCGAGATCCGCTCGATCGCCGATTGTCGCCGGCCGGCGGACGCCGCGCGGCACATCCCCTGCATTGAGGCAATCGATCGGGAACGTGTCCCTCCCGGGATGCGTCAGGTGGGGATTCACGCGGCAACGCCGTCGTCGGGTCCCACATGTCTTGACCGTAGCAGACACATATCGGAGGTGACGCCGTGCGCCAGGCACATCCGGCAGCGTGGCTCGGGTTCGGGCTCGCGCTACTCATCGGTGCGCTGTTCCCGTCCGCCGCGCTGGCTCAGTACACGCGGCTTCAGGTTCTTCTGCCCGGCGAGACGGCGGCGCCGGGAACGGGCACCGGCAAGAGCGGCACGCCGCGGGCCCAGGTCGCCGGCATTCCGTTCGCCGTGACGGTGCGCGCGTGCGACAACTCCTGGAACACCGTCACCTCCATCAGCAACACGATCCAGCTCACGTCCTCCGACGCGAGCGCCACGCTGCCCGGAGCCACGCAGCTCTCGTCCGGCCAGCAGACCTTCCAGGTGACGTTCAACGCGGGCGGAAACTTCACGATCCAGGCCCACGACGAGACGGACGGCACGATCCCGGACGGCAACTCGGCGTCGGTGGCCTCGCAGGTCCTCGACCGGTTCGAGTTCGCGGGGATCTCCCAGAAACACAAGTACGCGGGCACGCCGGACGGCACCCAGATCTGGGCCCGCACTCCGAACGGAGCCACCGTGACCGGCTTCAACGGAACGGTGAACCTCCGTGAGATCACGAGCTATGGCGAAGGACGGATCACGCCGGCGACGGTGACGTTCACGAACGGCACGTGGAGCGGAAACGTCACCATGTACCGTGCGGACGAGACGAGCATCAATCGCGGGAACGTCAACATGTACGCGTTCCTGCCTTCGAATCCTGCGAAGAACGGGACGAGTGACCCGTTCGTCGTCCACCCGGCCGCGTTTTCCAGGCTCCAGGTGATCGTTCCGGGCATGACGCCGATGCCGGGCAGCGTGTCCGGGTACACCGGCTCGCCCGCCACGCAGGCGGTCGGTACCGCGTTCACGGTCGGCGTCTATGCGACCGATGCGTACTGGAACCCGGTTCCGAGCGGCGACAACATCAATCTGAACGCGACGGGCTCGTTCGTGAAGAACCCTCAGAACGGTCCGCTCACCACCTCGGGCGATCCGCCGGGCGGCTTCCGGACCTTCTCGGTCACGCTGAACACGGTCGGAACTCAAACCGTCACCGTCAACGACACGACCACCCCGTCCATCACGCCGTCCACGAGCCCGTCGATCCAGGTGATCCCGGCCGGGACGACGGGATTCGCGTTCGTGGGGATCCCGGCTCAGGTCAATGCGGGCACTCCAACCACGATCACGATCCGCGCCGTCGACTCCGGCGGCAACCTGGTGCCGAGCTACGCGGCGGACGCGATTCTCACGGCGAACACGGGCACCGGCAGCATCACGCCAAGCCAGATCACGTTCGCAAACGGGGTGTGGACCGGTCCGGTCACGCTCTTCGGCGCGGGCGGCGCGGTCGCGCTCACGTGCGCGGACTACTCGGCGCCTCCGAAGACGGGTACGAGTAGCAACTTCGTGGTGAATCCAGGTCCCTACTCGAAGCTCCAGGTCATCCTTCCCGGTGAGTCCCCCGCCGGCGGAACGACCGCGGGCAAGACCGGTACGCCGACCAACCAGACAGCGGGCACGCCCTTCAACATCACCGTGAGGGCCGTGGACCAGTGGTGGAATCTCGTTCCCGGCGTGAACAACCGGGTGGGCCTCTCGTCCACCGACACATTCGGGTGGATGACGGCCGACACGACGCTCGCGAACGGACAGCGGGTGATCCCGGTCCGGCTCCACAAGTCCGGGCTCCAGACGATCACGGCCACCGATCTCGACGACAGCAACATCCTCACGAACACGTCGAGCCAGGTGCTCATCGTGGGCGGCACGTTCGCCCGCGTTCTGGTCCTGGCCCCCGGCGAGACCGTCGCCCCCGGAACCGCCACGGGCCGTGCCGGCACTCCGACGGACCAGTCGATCAACTACTCCTTCACCCTCACCGTGCTCGCGACCGACCAGTGGTGGAATCCGGTCGGCGGCGCCACGGACGTGGTCCGGATCACGTCGGGCGATCCGATGGCTCAGCTCCCGCCGGACGAGGCGATGGTGGACGGCGTGGCGGAGATGAACATCCGCCTCTCCACGGGCGGCTTCCAGCAGATCACGGTCTCCGACGTGACGAATCCGTCGCGCACGGGGAGCACGACGCAGGTTCGCGCGATCACGAGCGGCTTCCACCTCGAGGCGGCGATCACGCCCTCGACCGCGCGGGCGGGCGAGTTCTTCACGCTCACCGTCAAGGTGACCAACGACGCGGGTAGCGTGATCCAGGAGATCAACTCCTTCGTCACGATCGAGGTCCGGAACGCCGGCAACCAGATGGCGGGCCGCGGCACGCTGCTCACGACGCAGTTCCAGCTCCTCCAGGGACAGCGCTCGGTGAGCCAGACGTACACCTTCGCCGAGCCCATCGTCCTGGTCGCGCGCGACGACGCGGGGAACGCTCCCGCGACGAGCAACCCGATCACGATCACGCCGGGCGTACCGGCGGTGCTCCGCCTCTCGAGCAGCCCGCCCTGGGTGGGGCTCAACAAGCACGCAACGCTGACGGCGCGCGTCGAGGATGCGTACGAGAACGGCGTTCCAGGCAGGACGGTCGCCTGGACGCTCCTCTCCGGTACCGGAACGATCACCGTTCCGAACGACTCCACGAATGCGGAAGGCTATGCCTACGCCGACTTCCTGAGCCCGCGCAGCCCCGAGACCGATCGCATCCGTGCCACTTCGGGCAGCCTCTCCACGGAGCTCGACCTGTCCGTGGCGTACGTGGACCCGGCCGCGGCGGGCGGCTACGTCACGAACTACCCGAATCCGTTCCACGCGGGGTCCGAGGGAACCACGATCGCGTACAAGCTCGACAACCACGCGACCGTGAACCTCCGGATCTTCACGACGAGCGGAAAGCTGGTGCGCCGTGAGGTCTTCCAGCGCGAGACGCAGGGGGGCATTCAGGGCCTGAACGAGTGGGTGTGGGACGGTAAGAACGGCAAGGGAGAGGTGGTCGCGAGCGGCGGTTACGTCGCGTTCATCGAAGCCCAGGGACAGGGCGAGACGGTACACGTCATCAAGCACAAGATCGCGGTCGTCCGCTAGGGAAGGAGAGTCTGATGATCCGCATGGATTGGAATCGGAACGTCTGGACCGCCGCGGTCCTGGCTCTCGTCCTGAGCGCCTCACCGGCGGCGGCCGAGGAGGAGAGCGGCGGCGCGCCGGGCTCCTGGCTCTCGGACTACGTGACCGCACGCACGCTCGGACTGGGCGGCGCCTTCGTGGCGGTGGCCGACGAGGCCACGGCCGTGGCGTGGAACCCCGCGGGGCTCGCGCTCCTCGTCCCGAACGAGCTGCGGTTCGAGACGGCGCAGCTCTTCGAGGACACGTCCATCAACGCGTTCAACTTCGCCGTGCCGGGCAACCGGCTCCCGAGTTTCGGGCTCTCGGTCATCGCCCTGAGCTCCGGCGAGTTCAGTCGCACCAACGAGCTGAACGACGATCTCGGCACCTTCAAGCAGTCCGAGAGCGCCTACATCTTCTCGATGGCGAAGTACCTCAACACGCGCTTCGCGCTGGGAACCAACGTGAAGCTGGTCCGCCAGAGCGTCGAGGAGTTCAGCGGGAGCGGCTTCGGGTTCGACCTCGGGGCGATCTACTCCGTGACCCCGACGGTCAAGGTCGGCGCGTCCGTGATGAACCTGGGCGGGCCGAATCTCACGCTCCGCGACACCAAGGAGACCTTCCCGGTCGAGTTCCGGGCCGGCTTCTCCGCCGTCGTCCTGAACGGACGCGGGCTCCTCACGGCGGAGGTGGACCAGGCCGAGGGACCCGGCATGCGGTTCCGCGGCGGGAGCGAGTACTGGGTGCAGCCGATGATCGGCCTCCGGGTCGGGATGAACGAGACGGAGCCCGCCGGCGGCCTGAGCTACCGGTTCATGGAGAAGTACCAGTTCGACTACGGCGTCCAGGACCACGCGATGGGCCTCACGCATCGCCTGGGCCTGACGTACCGGTTCGGCGGCTTCTACGCGAGCGCGAAGGCCGAACCCCAGGTCTTCTCCCCCACCGGCGAGAAGGCGGTCACCAAGATCGACCTGAACGCGCGGACCAAGGCGGAGACCGAGAGCTGGACGCTGGTCCTGGTCAACAAGTCCGACGAGACGGTCCGCACGTTCGGCGGCAAGGGCGCGCCTCCGGCGCACCTGCTGTGGGACGGAAAGGACGAGACCGGGCTTCCGCTTCCGGACGGCGACTACCGCTACACGCTCACCGTGCGCGACCTGGAAGGCCGTGTGATCGACAGCCGGACGCGCGCCGTTCAGATCTCGACGGGCGGGCCGCAGGGCGCGGTCCCGGTGATCCCGGTCGAGTAGCCAGGGAGAGGATCGAGTCATGATGCCCATTCGCCGCAATCGGTTCCCGGTCTGGATCCTGGTCGCCGCCGCGCTCGCCGCGCCGGCGCTGGATCCGGCGGCCGCGCGCGCCGGTGACGACAAGAAGGTCGAGATCGACAAGAAGGCCGCGCCGGGCGTGCTCAAGGAGGCGGGGCTCTCGTTCGAGGCCGCGCGCGTCCTGAGCGGCGCGGACAAGGTGGCGGCGCTGGAGCAGGTGGACGCGCAGGTGGACGCGGCGCTCCGCGGGGATCTCTCGAAGGACGAGACCGCGGCGGCGCGCGCGCTGTCGGCGATGATCCGCTTCGAGCTCCAGGACTACGAGTCGGCGTCCCGCATGTGGCGGAGCGCTTCGGAGGAATTCGACAAGAGTCCCTTCCGGGACGACACGGAATTCGCCTCGGTCCGCGCGCTGGAGATGGCGGGCCGGGACCGCGAGGCGGCTCGTGAGTGGGGCGAGTGGGAAGAGCGCCACCCGCTGAGCCCGCTTCGCGGGGAGGCGCGCCTCGGGCGCGTGTGGAACCACCTCCGCCTCGGTGAGAACGAGCAGGCGGGAAAGAAACTGAACGAGCTCTTCAAGGCGAGCCCGTGGTACGAGAAGGACGCGCGGGCGACGCTCGCCAAGGCGACCCTCCTCTATATCGAGGGAAAGCCGGTCGAGGCGCTCTCGGCGGTCGGCATCAAGACGCAGGGTGCCGCCGCCGCGTACCTGCGCGGGCTCTGCTACCGCGCGCAGGGCGCGGTGCTCCAGTCGGCGGCCGCGTTCCAGGAAGTCGCGGACCGCTACCCCGACTCCCCGCTCCGCGATCCGGCCCTCCTCGCGAAGGCGGACGCGTTCCTCCTCGCGAAAGACTACCGGAGCGCGGCGGAGGAGTTCGGCCGCGTCACGAAGAAGGCGAAGGATCCCAAGGTGATCGCCGAGGCCGAGGTGCGCGGCGCGGGCTCGCTCTTCCTCGCGGGCTCGCCCGACTCGGCGCTCCACACGCTCCGCTCCATCGTCGAGCGGCACCCGAACTCGGACGTGGGGGCGCGCGCACAGTTCCTGGTGGGCGAGGTCCTGGTGAGCCGGGGCCAGCACGCCGAGGCGATCGTCGAGATGAATCGCGTGCTGCGGGAGTACTTCCAGCACTCCATCGCGGCGAGCGCGCAGTACCAGGTGGGCCGGTGCCTCGACGCCATGGGCCGGAAGAACGACGCCACGGGCACCTACCAGGCCGTCGTCTCCGGCTATCCGCTCGAGCCCGAGGCTCCGGCGGCCGCGTACCTCGCGGGCGTCGGCCTTCTCGCGCAGGGGAAGCCACGCGCCGCGGCGCCGTACTTCCAGATCGTGCTCGACCGGTACACGGCGCAGATGGAGAAGCCGAATCCGAACCTGGACGCGTTCCGCACGCCCGGAAAGCTCGAGCTCGTGGACGCGTCGCTCTGCCTCCTTCTCTACTCGTATCACAAGGCGGGCGACCTCGGGCAGCTCGCGGGCGCGCCGCACGCACTCCTGGGAAAGATGCCGCCCAGCCGGTCGCCCTGGCGCGCGTATGCGCTCCTGATCGACGCGGACGCGTCGGCGGCCCAGGCGCGCTATCCCGAGGCGCAGGCCACGCTCGAGAAGCTCATGAAGGAGTTCCCCGACCATCCGGCGGGGGCTCCGGCGACGAAGCTCCTCGCGTGGAGCTACGCCCGACAGGGGCGCGATAGCCTCGCGATCGCGACCGAGGAGCGGCTCGTGTCCCGGTACGGCTCCACGGCGCGCCCGGACATCGTCTCGAGCGCGTATCTCGACATCGCGCACGACCGGTTCAACCAGAAGAACTACCGCGCCGCGGCGGACAACTACGCGGCGTTCCTGAAGCGCTACCCCGGCCATCCGAAGCGCCACGTCGCCCACTACCAGGCGGGGCTCGCGTGCTTGCGGCTCAACCGGGCCGGGGACGCGGTCGACCACTGGGAGGCCATCGTGAAGGACAGCGCCTCGGCGCCGATCGCCGAGAAGGCCTGGGCGCGGGCGGGCGACCTCTACTTCCAGGCGCAGCGCTACGAGGACGCGAAGCGGTGCTACCGCGGGCTGCTCGCGAACTTCGCCGACACGGACGCGGCCGGGCTCGCCATGCTGCGGATGGGCCAGTGCGAGTACAACGCCGGCCACGACGCGGCCGCCCTCGCGCGCTACTCCGAGACCGTCGCGCGCTTCCCGGACACGCCGTACTCCAAGGAGGCGCAGCGCGGATCCGAGCTCGCGCTCTACCGCATGGGCCAGACCGCCAAGGGAACGGCCGAGCTGGCGAAGCTGGTCGAGCAGTATCCGACCAGCTCGTTCGCGGCGGACGCGCTCTTCCAGATCGCGAAGTCCGAGTACCAGGCGAAGCGCTGGGCCGAGGCGGCGACCGGCTTCCGGCGCGTGGTGAGCCAGTTCCCCGGCTACTCCGCCGCCGACGAGGCGCAGTTCCTCCTCGCGGACGCGTACGGCAAGGCCGGCGACAAGGAGCAGGCGCGGCTCTCGTACGAGCAGTTCCTGGCCTTCTTCCCGGAGAGCGAGCTTCGACCCACCGCGGAGTTCCAGCTCGGGCTCCATTACTTCACGAACCAGGACTTCATGCGGGCGGCCGTCGCGTTCACCCAGGTGCTGGGCGACAGCGCGACGGAAGAGGTGAGCGGGGCCTCGCGCTACAACCTCGCGCTCTGCCAGCGTCAGATGGGCCAGCCCGAGGACGCGAAGGCGACGCTCCTCGCGTACCGGGAGAAGCACCCGAACGACGCGCGCGCGGCCGAGGTGGCGTACCAGCTCGGCGATCTGCTCGAGGCGGCCGGGAACAAGGAGGCGGCGCTCCAGGAGTTCCAGACCGCCCTCGCCTCGCGCCCCTCGAACGCGCTCGAGATGGAACTCCTCTACCGCGTCGGATTGAACCAGGAGAACCAGGGGAACGTGGATGCCGCGCTCAAGACCTACAACCGCGCGGTGCTCTCCCCCGACAAGCGCAATCCCTTCCGGCTCTCCGCGCTCGCCCGCTGCGCGGCGATCTACGAATCCCGGAATGAGCTCACGCGGGCGATGAATGCGTATCGCGACATCGCGCAGAACTCCAAGGACAACGAGCTGGCCGCGGCCGCGGCCGGCCGGGCGAACGAGCTGCAGTCGGCTCGGGGCAAGAAGCGCTAGGCCGGAACGGCCCAGGCCAAGGAACCGAAAGGAGCGAGGACGATGTTCGAGAATTTCGACTGGATCGAAGCGATGCGCACCAGCCCGGTGATGGTCATCATCCTGGTCTGCAGCGTGCTGACGCTGGGCTTCGTGATCGAGCGGACGTTGTACTTCTGGAAGCGGCGCGGGAACCCCGATTCCCTCCTGGCATCGGCCCTGGTGGCTCTGCGTTCGGGGAACAAGGAAGAGGCGATCCGGGTCTGCGCGGCGGATCCGCACCCCTTCGGTCCGGTGGGGGCGGAGGTGATCCGCGCCATGGACGAGCAGCCGGAAGCGTTCGAGGAGCGTCTCCACATCGCGATGAGCGAGCAGCGGCTCCAGCTCGAGCGGAACCTCGGGTTCATCGGCACGATGGGCAACGTCGCCCCCCTGATCGGGCTCCTCGGAACGGTGTGGGGCATCATGCGCGCGTTCCATGACATGGCGCGCACGGGCTCCGCGGGGCCCTCCGTGGTCGCGGCCGGCGTGGCCGAGGCGCTCTTCACCACGGCCGCGGGACTCCTCGTCGCGGTCCCGGCGGTGATGGTCTACAACAACTTCGTGCGCCGCATGGGCGTGGCGCTGACCGTCACGGAGAACCACGCGCGCAGCCTGCGGCTGAATGGCGGCGTCCGCCAGCAGAAGCCCGCCGTCCAGACCACGGTCCGCGTCGCCTAAGGAGGCCCCGGTGCGCCGAACCCGCATGCGTCATGAAGAGGCGATCACCGAGCCGAACATGACGCCCCTGATCGACGTCTGTCTGGTGCTCGTCATCATCCTGCTGGTCTCGACTCCGATGGCGTTCCAGTCGAGCATCGCGGTGCAGCGCGCCGCCCAGTCGGGCAAGGCCGCCAAGTACACGGCCAAGTCGGAGCGCGTGGAGATCACCCTCGTATCTCCGGAGGTCGTGCTCGTGAACCAGAACCAGATCCCGCGCGCCAGTCTGCAGGGACTCCTGAAGCCGCTCCTCGACGCGAGCGCGACCAAGCTCGTGGTCGTCCGCTGCGGCGACGGGATCTCCCACGGCGCGTTCGTGAGCGTGCTGGACGACGCCAAGGCCTGCGGCGCGTCCCAGATCGCCGTGGTGGGAGGCTGACATGCGCCGGCACCGCGTACCCGGATACCATCTCCCGATCACCAAGGTGAACGTCGTTCCGATCATCGACGTCTCGCTGGTGCTGGTGATCATCCTCCTCGTGACCGCTCCGCTCATGACGGTGGCGGACCTCCCGGTGGACCTGCCGCAGGCCCAGACGCGCGAGGCCGAGGACGAGAGGAACGTGAGCATCACGCTGTCGTCCACGGGCGCGCTCGCCGTCGACGAGGAAGTCGTCACCCGCGAGTCGCTGCCCGCGGTGCTCCAGAACCATCTGAAGCAGAGCGGCAATGAGGACGTCCTCGTCGTCGTGCGCGCCGACTCGGGCGCTCCGTACGCGACCGTCCAGGGCCTGCTCCAGGACGCGCGCGCCGCGGGCGCGACGCGTCTCGCCATCGCCACCCGCCAGCGCACGGAGGGAGCCCAGTGACCGCCGCCGCGTTGCATCTCGATTTCGAGCTGGCCCGCCAGCGGACGCGGAAGACCATGGCCGTGAGCCTCATCGTCCACGCGCTGATCCTGTTCTGGATCACCACGATCAAGAGCGCGGTCGAGGATCTTCCCGTCGTGACGGAAATTCTGATGCTGGAGCCCGGCGATCTCATGACCGCGGCGCCGTCCGCGCCCTCGGTCGCTCCGGCGCCGGCGCAGAGCCAGACCGTGCGCGGCATGTCCGTGCAGAGCCCGCAGGACGTCCACTTCCAGCGCCTGGAGCGCCAGGCGGACGTCTCGCTCGACCCGGTTTCCAGCACCGCGTTCCAGGACCAGCTGAACTCGAAGCTCGCCCAGATCCAGCGGGACAGCAAGCCGCTCCCGGTGGGCACGGCGACCGGCTCGGTCTCGGCCCTGTTCGGAACGAGCCCCGCCACCGTGGGCACTCCCGGAGGCACGGGCACGGCGCCCGTGAAGCTGTCGCGCGGCGGCGGCGGGAGCGGTCCGGCGCTCGAGCTCTCCCGCGGCGGCACGCCCGGAGCGCCGGCGTCCCTGTCTGCCGCGACGGTCAGCGGCGCGGGCAAGTCGGAAGCCTCGGCGCCCGCGAAGGCGGGCGAGTCGACGGCGCAGCGGACCATCGCGGGCGCGTCGCTCGCGGGTCCCATCGCCGACCGGCCGGTCCTCTTCTACACGCTCCCGACCTACCCCGACTGGGCGAAGAAGGAAGCGGTGGAAGGATCCGTCACGCTGTACTTCGTGGTGCGGCCCGACGGGTCGGTGAAGGAGAACGTCCTGGTGCAGAAGACCGCCGGATTCGGCGATTTCGACGAGAACGCGCGCACGGCCCTCCGGGCCTG
>DASTBC010000286.1 GCA_035712245.1 Candidatus Eisenbacteria bacterium | reverse complement strand
ATGCTGGGATTCCCGACGGGACCTACGACGTCGTCACGCTCTGGGAAGTCCTCGAACACCTTCCTGACCCCCGAGGCACTCTGTCCGCGGTCCGTCGCACGCTCAAGCCCCAAGGGCTTCTCGCTCTCTCGACTCCGGATGCCGGCAGCGCGGTTGCGCGGATCCTAGGGAGGCGCTGGCCGGGTTGGAGCAAGATTCCAGAGCATCTGTTCTTCTTCGACCGCTCGACAACGCGAAGGATCCTCGTCGAGGCTGGTTTTCACATCCTGAGCATGCGCTATGTGAGCCTCGTCGTGAGCTGGCGCTATCTGCTCGACCGCGTCGGCCGAGTGACCGGGATGCCGTTTCACCGCCATCTTCCTGAGGCCTGGCTGGAACGCTCGGTGAAGGTCAACCCACTTTACGACCTCATGGTCCTCGCACGGCGCAATTGATGACTTCTTCTTCGCCAGACGTGAGCGTGGTGCTTCCCTGCTATTGCGCCACCGGAGAGGCCTTGAGGTCCGTCGAAATCCTGCGCAGTTTTCTTCCAACTGCTTTTGCAAAGTGGGAGATCATCGTCGTGGACGATGGAGGGAACGACTTCGGCGCCAATCCGCTCCCAACTCACCCCGACATCCAGCTCCTCTCCAATCCACGCAATGCCGGGAAAGGCGCCGCCGTCAGGAGAGGCATGTTGGCTGCTCGGGGGAAGGTCCGCGTCTATACCGATGCGGACCTGCCTTACGATCGCGAGCTCATCCCGTTGATGTCGGAACACATCGCGCGTTCCGGGTTTCACATCGTCATCGGTGATCGGACACTTCCGGCTTCAGTCTACGCAGAAGCGACCTCGGCATCCCGCCGTCTGCTCTCGGGAGTCGCGTCACGATTCATCGGTTCTCTCGTGACTGGCGGATTCTTCGACACTCAGTGCGGCATCAAGGCGATGCGTGGCGACGTCGCCGATGCGCTCTTCCCTCTCGTGCACATCGACCGGTTCGCATTCGATGTCGAGGTGGTCTACGTCGCTCTCAAGCATCGGCTCGACATCAAACGGGTGCCGGTCCGACTAACGCACACAGAAGGGTCCACCGTCCGCCCCCTGCGGGATGCCGTTCGCAGCGGCGTCGACCTGTTGGGTATCAAGTGGCGTCAGATTCGAGGCGGCTATCGGAGCCCGGAACTGGACGCGATCGTGCGAAGTGACCACGAGGCCTTTCTGCTGCGCCACGGCATCCGACTGTAGTCATCTGTTATCAACCAGCGTTCTACGACGAGAGATCAACCCTCATCGCATCCGATAGAGGTACATGCAGCCGGCGGGTCTCGCCACGGGCGATCGGCCCTGCAGAGCCGCGAAGTCGTACTTCATCGGCTGCTCGCTCATGCCCAGCCGGGTGGTGAGCCGGGCGGGGAGCCCGACCATGAAGTAGCTGCTGACGGCCAGCCAGTCGCTCTCGGGCCCCAGGTCTCCCCCGGCGAAGATCTCGTAGTCGATGCCGTAGAGCGCGGGATCGACGGTGCCGTGATAGGCGAGATGCACCTTGCGGATGCCGAGGCGATCCAGGTCACGCCGCAGGGCGACCAGCCCCTGTCCCCAGTCCACGTTCGAATCGTTCACGATCCGGTCGCCGCGTCCCGGTCCGCCGGCGAGCGTGTTGAAGAAGGCGAGCGGATACGGAAGCGCGCGCGCCGTCTCGAGCGCGATCGCGGCCACCAGCGCGAGCACGACGGCGAGCCTGCGGCCGCGGTTCGCGGTCGCGCGGTCGGAGCACCACACGCACAGGAACGGCAGCAGGGGCAAGGCATAGCGCACGCCGTAATCCAGATTCGACAGCATGCACGAGAGCAGCACCACGGTCATCGCCGCCAGCAGCGCGACTTCCTCGAGCCTCCATGGCCGCGTGCGGCGCTCGCGCCACCGCGACCACGTCTGGATGGCGCCGAGCGCAAGGAGTCCAAGCGGCCACTTCACCGCGATCGCCACCGGGAAGTAGAGCAGCGAGTGGCGGTCGCGCACCTGGCCGAGCAGGAAGCTCTCCTTGGCGCCGGGTTGCGACAGGAGGCTCAGGT
>DASTBC010000285.1 GCA_035712245.1 Candidatus Eisenbacteria bacterium | reverse complement strand
CCGCCACGAGCAGGAGTCCGTCATCCGGCGAAACCACCCCCTGAAGGAACCGCTCGAACTGCGCTCGATGCCGCTCGGGCTCGCCGCCTTCGCGCTCGGCCGCGATCCGCGCGAGGTGCGGTACGTCCTCGGCTCGCGCTTCCCGGATCGTCACACCCTCGATCCAGGCGGCACCGGAACGCCCCGGGACGTGTTCCGCGAAGAGCGTCATCGCTGCTCCGCCGCGCTCCGGCCGCGCGCCCGCCAGAGGAGCCACGACACTCCCACGCTCAGGAAATACAGGACAATCAGGGGCAGCGCGAGGACCAGCATCGAAGGTCCGTCCCCGGGGGTGATGATCGCCGATCCGATCGCGATGAAGAGCACGGCATGCCGCCAGCCCCGAGCGAGAAATCCGGGCGTGACCACTCCGAACCAGACGAGCAGGCACAGCACGAGCGGGAGCTGGAAGAGGAGCCCGCAGCCGGCGCCGAGCTGGATGGCGAAACCCAGGAGTCCGCTCAGCGAGAGACGCGACTCGATGTGCGGCGTGGCGAACGAGGCGAGCATTCCGACCATCATCGGCAGGAGGAGCTTCAACGCGAAGGCGATGCCCGCGTACAGCAGCGCGGCGGACGCGACCATCCACGGGAGCGCGAACTGGCGCTCGTTTCGCAAGAGTCCGGGCGCGACGAAGCGCCACGCCTCGAACATGAGATACGGCACGGCCAGGAGGCCGCCGGTCCACAGGGCGACGTTCATGCGGGCCGAGAAGGCCTCCGCGGGCGCGAGCGCGAGCACCTTCTGGCCCGGTGCGAGCAGCACGATCAACGCCTCGAGGAGCTGAGCCGAGAACGCCCACGAGGCCGCGATCAGGACGAGCGCGACGAGACCCACGCGGAAGAGCGCCTTGCGAAGCTCCTCCAGGTGGTCCAGGAAGGACATCGCTCCTTCGGAGTCGGGTTCCCCGGCCACGGCGAGGGTGGGAATCATGGTTGGCGTTCCCGAGTGGGGGCGCCGGCGTGTGTACCTCTGGAGCGGCTCACTTGAGCAGCGACCGCAGCTCTTCCAGGAACTGGTTCAGATCCTTGAAATGGCGGTACACCGACGCGAAGCGCACGTACGCGACCTCGTCGAGCTTGTGGAGCTCCTCCATGACCCGCTCCCCGATCTCGCTCGACTTCACCTCGTCGACACCCTGGCGAAGCAGATCCGCCTCCAGCGTGTCCACGATGGCATGAACCCGCTCCGCGGGGATCGGGCGTTTCTCACAGGCGCGCAGGAGGCCGTTCAGGATCTTCTCGCGGCTGAAGGGCTCCCGGCGGCCGTCCTTCTTGATCACCAGGAGCGGCGTCGTCTCGACGGTTTCGTACGTGGTGAAGCGGCGCTTGCAGGCCAGGCACTCGCGGCGGCGGCGGATCGCCTGCCCCTCCTTCGCGGAGCGGGAGTCGATCACCTTGTCCTCGAGATGCCCGCACGAAGGGCACTTCATGCCGTCTCGCCCGCCAGCTCCATCTCACCTGCCGACAACGTGACCGCTTCCGCTCGACCGTCCTCGAGGAGCCGGATGGCTCCCGTTTCCGTGAACCCCTGGATCACCCCCTGGAACAAGCGGTCACCGCTCCGGATGGAGGCACGGGTCCCCGGCGCGGGGAGCCGCCGCAGGACGGCATTCCAGAGAGGCGCGGCGTCCGCCGCCGAGGCGAGCGCCACGTACCGCTCGAAGCGAGCCAGGATCGCGTCCAGGACGTGGACCACATTGAAGGTCCTCCCGCCCGCGGCCATGCGAAGCGATGCGGCCCTCGCGCGCAGCTCGGCCGAAAAATCGTCCTCATGGTGGTTCACGTTCACGCCCGCGCCCACCACGAGCGCCAGCCCGGCGCCACCGGGCACGCGGACCGCGCTGGGGACTCGCGATTCCGCCAGCACGCCGCAGACCTTCCGGCCCTCCAGGAGCACGTCGTTCGGCCACTTCACGGCGAACGCCGTACCCGACAGCTCCTCGCAGGCCTCGGCCACCGCGCACGCCATGGCGATCGCGAGCAGCGGATACTGCGGGAGCGGGATGGTCGGGCGGAGCACCACGGAGAACGCGAGGGACGCGCCGGCGACGTCGTTCCAAGAGCGGCCCTGCCGCCCTCGACCCGCGGTCTGCGTTTCGGCGAACACGACGAGGCCGGACGGAGCGCCCTCCTCGGCCCGGCGCAGCGCCTCGTCGTTGGTCGAGGCGAGCGATGGGTGACGTTCCAGCGGCACGTCCAGGAAGCGTGTGGTCACGAGCCGGCCGTTCCCTTCTTCGCGGGCCTGCCTGCCGGGGCGGCCCCGGACCGGGCCGCGCCCTTCGCGTCCCCCATCGTGCCCATCGCCACCCTGGAGCTGACCGCGACGGCCTCGGCGGTTCCCACCCGCTCCAGCTCGAGCGACAGATCGAGCGCGGGCGCGGAATGGGTGAGCGCGCCGATCGAGACGTACTTCACGCCGGGGATCGCGAAGTCCCGCACGTTCGCGAGCCGGATGCCGCCGGAGATCTCGATCTCCACCCCCGTGCCGCGAAGCCGCTTCACCACGTTCGCGATGGCGCCGGGGGTGAAGTTGTCGAGCAGCACCCGCGTGGGCGCGAGATCGGCCGCATCCAGCGCTTCCTCGAGCGTCTTCGCCTCGATGATCACCGGGATCCCCTCGCTCACGCCCTTCACGCGCTCCATGGCCTGCTTCATGCCGCCCGCGGCGAGGATGTGGTTCTCCTTGATCAGGATCCCGTCGAACAGACCGAAGCGATGATTCCCCGCGCCGCCCGCGAGCACGGCGTGCTTCTCCAGGAAGCGCAGCCCGGGGGTGGTCTTCCTGGTATCGAGAATGCCCACGCCCGTCCCTTCCACGGCCTTCACGAACGCGCGGGCCATCGTGGCGACACCCGAGAGGCGCTGCAGGAAATTCAGCGCCACCCGCTCCGCGCTCAGGATCGCGCGGGCCTTCCCGACGATCGTCGCGACCCGCACTCCCCTCGTGAGCGCGCCGCCCTCGGGACAGTGCCACTCGACGCGCACGTCGGGGTCCAGCTCGCGAAACGCGAGCGCGGCGACCTCCGAGCCCGCGAGGACTCCTTCCTGCTTCGCCTCGATCCTCGCGCGGCCGGCCGCGTTCTCGTCAACGACCGCGTCGGTCGTGACGTCCCCGCCGCCGAGGTCCTCGGTCAGCGCGAGACGGACCAGCGGGAGGGCGATCCCCTCGAGGCGCATGCGCGGTCTCCTTTCCGGGTGAGAGTCGAAGCTCGTCCAGGCGGTCACGGAACACGGCCGCCAGCTCGAACTCCTCGCGCGAGGCCGCGGCGAGCATCTCGCGCTCGAGGAGATCCATCAGGGACTCGCGGTCCATCTCCACCGCGGCACTCGGCAGAATCTCCTCGGCCGCGAGCGCGGTCGCGGCGTCCGCGACGGAGGTCGAGCGCATGATCTCCTCCACGGACTTCACGATCGTCTGGGGGGTGATCCCGTGCTCCGCATTATAGGCAAGCTGGGCGTCCCGGCGGCGGTTCATCTCCTCGATGGCGCGGCGCATGGAGCGGGTCATGTGGTCGGCGTAGAAGATCACCTCGCCCCGGATGTGCCGCGCGGCGCGGCCCGCGGTCTGGATCAGAGACGTCTCGGACCTCAGGAACCCCTCCTTGTCCGCGTCCAGGATCGCGACCAGCGAGACCTCCGGCAGGTCGAGCCCCTCGCGCAGCAGGTTGATCCCGACCAGGACGTCCACCTTCTGCAAGCGCAGCGCGCGCAGGATCTCCATCCGCTCGATCGTGTCGATGTCGGAGTGGATGTACCGCACGCGCACGCCGGCCTGGAAGAGGTACTCGGTCAGGTCCTCGGCCATGCGCTTCGTCAGCGTCGTCACGAGCACGCGCTCGCCCACCTCGACGCGCTTCCGGATCTCCTCGAGGAGGTGGTCGATCTGCCCCCTCGTCTGCCGCAGCGTCAGCTTGGGGTCCACGAGGCCCGTGGGCCGGATGATCTGCTCCACGATCACGCCGCCCGCCTTCTTCAGCTCGTAGTCCGCCGGCGTGGCCGACACGTAGACCGTCTGCCCGACCAGCGCGTCGAACTCGTCGTACCGGAGCGGCCGGTTGTCGAGCGCCGACGGAAGCCGGAACCCGTGCTCCACGAGGACGAGCTTCCGGGAGCGATCTCCCTCGTACATGCCTCCGATCTGGGGCACGGTGACGTGGGACTCGTCCACGATCAGGAGGAAGTCGTCCGGGAAGTAGTCGATCAAGCACGTCGGCCGCTCGCCCGGCTTCCTTCCGGACAGGGGCCGCGAGTAGTTCTCGATCCCCGGGCAGGAGCCGACCTCGCGCAGCATCTCCATGTCGTACTCGGTCCGCATCTTGAGCCGCTGCGCCTCGAGGAGTTTCCCCGCGCGCTCGAGCACCTCGAGCCGCTCCGCCAGCTCCTCCTTGATCGCAAGAAGCCCCTCCTTCAGCCGGGCCGGGTGCGTGATGAAGTGCTTCGCTGGATAGATGGCCGCCGTCTGCAGGGGCTTCAGCGTCTTCCCGGTCAGGGGATCGATCACCGCGATCCGGTCCACGACGTCCCCGAAGAGCTCGATTCGGAGCGCCGTCTCCTCGTAGGCGGGATGGACCTCGATCACGTCCCCGCGCGCCCGGAACGTCCCTCGCTTCAGCTCGAGATCCCCGCGCGAGTACTGGTCGTGCACGAGCTGCGTCAGGATCTCCTCGCGCGTGGTCCGCTCCCCCACTTGCAGGAGCAACATCTCGCGCCGGAAGTCCTCGGGCGAGCCCAGTCCGTAGATGCAGGACACGCTGGCGACGATGATCACGTCGCGCCGCTCCAGCAAGGCGCTCGTCGCCGCCAGCCGCAACCGGTCGATGTCGTCGTTGATCGAGGCGTCCTTCTCGATGTACGTGTTCGTCTGCGGGACGTACGCCTCGGGCTGATAGTAGTCGTAGTACGAGACGAAGTATCCGACCGCGTTCTCCGGGAAGAACGACTTGAACTCGCCGTAGAGCTGCGCGGCGAGGGTCTTGTTGTGGGAGATGACGAGGGTCGGCTTGCCGTGCGCCGCGATGACGTTGGCCATCGTGAAGGTCTTGCCCGAGCCGGTGACCCCGAGGAGGACCTGGTTCTTGTCGCCGCGCGCGAGCCCCTCGGAGAGCTCCGCGATGGCGCGCGGCTGGTCTCCTCGGGGCTCGTAGGGCGAGTGCAGACGGAACGAGGCGGGCGCGTCGTCCCTCGTGAGGAGCGCGCGACGAACGGTCGTGCGCTCCGGAGCTTCGCTCACCCCCCGCGCTCCCCGGGCAGCGTGATCCGGAGCCGGTACGTGACCGTCGTGGAGCGCCCGGCGGGGACGCGGACCCCGAACTCGAGCGTGTTCGCGTCCTTCTTCCGCCACTTGTGCGACGACTCGACCACTTCCCACGCGCCCCAGGCGTGCTCGACCACGGTGACGTCCACGGCTTCGCGCTTCTGGTTCGTGAGCGTGATCTCGAACGCCTGCTCCATCACGCGCGGGTTCACCTGCCGGTGATCGGTCTGCCGGCGCTCGGCCGTGAGGTCGAACGCGGCGCCCACGGCGACGCGCACCGTGTCGTTCGCCGGCGTGTGGCGCACGCGGTCCTCGCCGGTCAGACGCAGGGAGCCGTCCTGGTCGCGCTGGTAGACCCGGATCACGCCCCCGGGAAGCGG
>DASTBC010000284.1 GCA_035712245.1 Candidatus Eisenbacteria bacterium | reverse complement strand
CACTTCGCCCTGAACGCCGCGAATCTGGATGCCGTGCTCGGGATCTGCGCGCGTCTGGACGGGATCCCGCTCGCCATCGAGCTCGCCGCGGCGCGCATGCAGGCCTTGTCGGCTGCCGACATCGAGAAGCGCTTGAGCGAGGGCTTCGGCCTCCTCGCGGCCGGTCGTGCGGCGATCCCTCGTCATCAAACGCTCCGCGCCGCCATGGACTGGAGCCACGACCTCCTCACGGGCCCGGAGCGAGCGCTCTTCCGGAGGCTCGCGTGCTTCTCGGGCGGCTTCGACCTCGACGCCGCCGAACGGGTCGGCGAGGCCGGCGGGGTCGGCGCCGGTGAAGCGCTCGACCTCCTCACGCGGCTCGTGGAGAAGTCCCTCGTCGTCGGGGAGCGAAGCGCGGAGGACCGCGTCCGGTACCGGCTCCTGGAGCCGCTGCGCCTCTACGCGCTGGAGAAGCTGACCGAGAGCGGCGAGACCGACGCCGCTCGAGAGCGGCACCTCGCGCACTACGCGGAGCTGTCGGAGCGCGCGTACGCGGAGCGGCTCGACGCCACGGCCGAGTGGCTCTCCTCGCTCGAGCGCGAGCACGACAACCTGAGAGCGGCCATCGCCTGGGCGGGCGCGAACCGACCCTCGGAGGAGCGTCGCCTCGTGGGGGCGCTCGCCTGGTTCTGGCAGCTCCACTCCCACAACTCGGAAGGCCGGGAGCATCTGCGGCGGGTCATGGAGCGCGGGCTGGATCGGTCCCGCGACTCTGCGCGCGTTCTCTGGGGCACGAGCCAGCTCGCCGCGTGGCAGGGGGATTACCAGGACAGCCGGAAGCCCGCCGAGGAGTGCCTCGCGATCTGGCGCGAGATCGGCGACCCTCGGGAGATCGCGCTCGCGCTCGACTCCGTCGCATGGAGCATCTTCTTCGCGGGCGACGCTCCGCGCGCCCTCGCTCTGTTCGAAGAGTGCCTCTCGATCGCGAGGGAAACGGGCGACGAGCGGCTCGTGAATCGCGAGACCCTGAACGTCTGTCAGATCCTCGTAGCCCTGGGGAACATCGAGCGAACCGAAGCTCTGGCGAGCGAGGCGCTAGCCATTGCCCTCCGGGCCGACCGGGCGAGCGAGATCCAGGTCGCCTACCACTATCTCGCGGACTGCGCGTTGATCCGGGGGGACGCCGCGAAGGCGGTCGGACTCTACGTGGAGAGCCTGAGGGCCGCCATCCGATACGGAAACCGGATGGAAGCCGTCTTCGAGCTCGAAGGTGGCGCCATGAGCCTTGCGGGCATCGGCCGGGACGCGAAGTCGATGCGGCTTCTCGGCGCCGCGCTCGCGGAGCGCGAGGCGCGACAGAACCAGGTCACCATGGACTTCTGGGAACGACTCAAACAACGCTACCTGGTCCCAGCGGAGCAGCGTCTCGGGCGCGTGGCCGCGGAGCGCGAGAAGAACGTGGGACGCGCGATGGGGTTCGATGCCGCGGTCGCCTACGCCTACGACGTGGACCGGGACTGAACCCCATGCTCGAATACGAACCGATCCTCGAGCTCGCGGTGAGAATCCGTCGGGGCAAGATCTCGTCCGCCGCGCTGACCGAGCACTGCCTCGACCGCATCGCGTCCCTCGATCCGCGGCTTCACGCGTTCCTTGCGGTCACGCGCGATCGTGCGCTCCAGGAAGCTCGGGCCGCCGACCAGGAGCTCCGGGAAGGCCACGATCGCGGACCGCTCCACGGGATCCCGTACGCCGCGAAGGACCTCTTCGGCGTGAAGGGACTCCCCACGACGGGCGGCACGCGCCTCCTCTCCGGAAACGTGGCGCGGGAGGACTGCACGGCGGTGAGGCGGCTCTCCGCCGCGGGGATGGTGCTCCTCGGCAAGACCCACACCGTGCAGTTCGCGTTCGGACTCGTGGGGACGAACGCCGACCAGGGGAATCCGCTCAACCCGTGGCACGCGGCACCGCATGCACCCGGCGGCTCGTCGAGCGGGAGCGCGGTCGCGGTCGCGGCCGGGCTCGCGCCCGCGGCCCTTGGAACGGACACGGGAGGATCGGTGCGCGTTCCGGCCGCGCTCTGCGGAATCGTGGGACTCAAGACCACGGTCGGGCGCGTCAGCCGCGCCGGTGTGTATCCGCTGAGCCGAACGCTCGACAGCGTGGGCCCGCTCGCGCGGAGCGTCGAGGACGCGGCGTGGCTCTACGCGGCGCTGTCCGGACCGGACTCCGGCGATCCTTCCACGGCTGGAATCAAGGTGGAGGATCCGCTTCCAACGCTCGAGGAAGGCGTCGTGGGACTCCGTCTCGCGTTCGGGGAGACGGTGTTCTTCGACGACGTCGACCCCGAGGTCGAAGACGCCGTTCGCACGACCGGCGAGGTGTTCCGGTCGCTCGGCGCGAGCGTGACGTCGATCGAGCTGCCCGAGGTGGCGGAGCTCGTCCTCGAGAAGAACCGCGGGCTCTTCGTCGCGCACGAAGCCTGCGAGGTGAACCGCGATCTCCTCGACCGGCACTTCGACGAGCTGGATCCGAACGTGGCGCGCCGGATGATCACCGGGCGCGACCTCGAGCCCAACGCGTTCGAGGCGATGAAGCAGCGCTACCTGGGATACCGGGAGCGGCTCTCCCGCACGCTCGCCGGGGTCGACGCGCTCCTCATGCCCGCCTCGATGCTCCCGGCGCGCCCCATCGCTCCGCTGCTCGAGAGCCCGGAGGCGTACCGCGACTACAACCTGAAGCTGAACCGGAACGCGGGCATCGGGAACGTGCTCGACCTGTGCGGCGTTTCGCTGCCCTGCGGGTTCACGTCGGCCGGACTTCCGATCGGGCTCCTCGTGTCCGCGAAGCCGTTCCATGAAGCGATGGCGCTGCGCGTGGCGCGCGCGTACGAACGCGCCACGTCATGGCACGAGCGACGTCCGGATCTGTCGTGGGCCGCGCCGCGCGGCGGGAGCACGCCCTCGCCGGGAGCGGCCGCGCCTAGAGCGGCCACTCCCTGAGGATCCGCTCCGTCTCGTCGAAGTGCCCGGACTCGTCCGCGACGATGTTCTCGAGCTGCACCTGAAGGCCCTTGTCTCCCAGCTCCTCGGCCTGGCGCGCGCGCTCCGTGTAATCGGTCCGCGCGCGGCGCTCCGCCTCGAGCACCGCTTCCAACATCTCACGATTGCTGCGTGCGGGCGGGACCGGACGGGCCACGGTGGTCGGCTCGCCGCCGAGGGCGACGATCTTGTTCGCGAGGTACTGCGCGTGTCCCTGCTCGCCCGGGACCTCCGAGAGGAAGAACTGCGCGAGCTGGGGCCGGAAGGGCCCGGTCACCTTGGCCGCGTAGACGATGTACTGCGCGATGGCCCCGAGCTCCCCCGAGAGATCCTCGTTCAAGAGGGCGACGAGCCGTTTCGTGTCGATCGCTTTCTCCGCCACTGGATTCATGGTCCCTCCGCCGTGTCGGGATCGCCGCGCCCCACCTGGACGCGAACGAGTAAGTAGCTGCAATCATGAGGCTTTCACCTCACCCCTCAAGTAGCGCCTGATCCATGCCGATCGTTCTGGGGCCATGCGCGCGCCCCACGTTCCATCGCTTTCGACCGCGCTCCTCCTCCTTGGATTCCTCCTCGGCGGCGGCTGTGCCGCGCGCAGCGCCGGACCCAAGCCGCATGACTACGATACGGCCGGCGACGAGTTCGTCGAAGAGGGAATCGCCGCGTACTACGCGACCGCCTTCCACGGCCGGCGCACCGCGAGCGGCTCGGTCTACGACGAGCGGGACCTCACGGCCGCGCACCGGACCCTTCCCTTCGGCACGCGCGTGCGGGTGACGCACCTCGAGAACCGCAAGGAAGTGGTCGTCACGATCAACGATCGCGGGCCCTTCACGAAGGGACGGGTCATCGACCTCTCGCGCGAGGCCGCGAAGCGCCTCGACCTGATCCGTGACGGGATCGCGCGCGTTCGCCTGGAGTCGGAGTAGCGGCACGGACGGGCGCCGGCCCGGATGTGATACCCTCCGCGCTTCGAAGCGTCGGAGCATCCCGGAGGTCGATTGGATTCCGCTCTGTCCCCCGCCGATCCCGCGGTCCGCAGCTTTCTTCGCCACGCGCTCGCGACGCTCGCCTATCGTGCCGGGAAGACGGTCCGCGGCACGCCCGAGGAGTTCGCTGGATACCGCACGGCCCCCGAGTCACCCTCGCCGCTCGAGATCCTGGCGCACATGGGGGACCTGATGGACTGGGCGCTGCGCATGGCGCAGGGGGAACCGCGGTGGACCACCGCGATCCCGCTGCCGTGGGAACAGGAGATCGCTCGATTCTACGATTCGCTCGCGGCACTCGACCGGTTTCTCGCGTCGGACACTCCCATCGCGTGGGCCCCGGGGCGCATCTTCCAGGGCGGAATCGCCGACGCGCTCACGCATACCGGACAGCTCGCGATGCTGCGGCGACTCTCGGGCTTCAAGATGAAGGGCGAGAACTACTCGCGCGCGGAGATCGTGATCGGGCGCGTGGGACTCGAGCAAACGCCGCCGGATGCGAAGGCGGAATTCGACTGAGACCGGGGCCTCCGAGACACTCCCTCATGAATCCGTCGACGCCGGTTTCAATCTCCACGCCCGCACGCAAGGCGCTCGCCGCCGCGCTGCTCTTCGGCGCGATCCTCGGCACCGCGTGCCACAAAGGTCCGCCTCCGGCACCCCCGGTCGTGAAGCTCCGTCCCGCCCCGTCCGTCGAGCAGATCCGGAGCGCGACCTTCCAGGGTGTCGGGGAGGAGAGCACGATCACGCTGCGCGACGGCCGGTGGGAAGGCGCCCCCTTCGTGGCCGATGGCGCGGCTCGCCCCTCGGTGAATCTGGTCGGGGACTTCCGCCTCACGGGAGACGTGGACGGGGACGGAGGCGAGGACGCGCTGGTGCTCCTCGCATCGCGGTCCGGAGGAACGGGAGAGAACATCTACCTCGCGCTGGTCCAGCGAAGCGGCGAGGTGACGCTCAACACCGCGACCGCCCTGATCGGGGATCGCGTTCAGGTGCGGGGAGGAACCGTGCGTGCCGGACGCGTCTCGCTCGACGTGGTCCAGGCGGGACCGACCGATGCGCTGTGCTGCCCCGGGGAGCTCGCGACTCGGTCGTGGCACTACATGCCCGGCGGCCTCCGAGAGGCTTCCACACCCGACTCGATCGCGCGGCTCACGCTCGACGCCATGGGCGGCGCCGACTGGGTGCTCCGGGCCTGGTCGCACGCGGAGCCGGCTCCCGGCGCCCCTCGCGTGACGCTGCGCGTGAAGGACGGAATCCTGAGCGGGCGCGCCGCGTGCAACAGCTACTCCGCCCGGCCGCAGCCGGGCGACATGGCGGGGCTCTTCACGACGGGACCGATCGCCACGACCCGCATGGCGTGCCCCGACTCGGTCTTGAAGATCGAGACCCGGTATCTCGATCTCCTGGGGCGCGCGCGCCAGTTCGGCTTCAGCGGAGGAAGACTCGCGATCTCCTACGAGAAGGACAGCGTGAGCGCCGCGATGCTCTTCGAGCGCGCGACGCCGCCCGACACGGCTCGCGCCACGACTCCCCCTACGAAGTAGACCCGTCGATCAGAGCTTCGCGACCGCCAGCTTGCGGTTCAGCTGGAGGACGCGAACGTCGGGATCCACCACCACCTGGTCGGGCTCGAAGTCGCAGCGCACCACCACGGTCTCGGTCTCGTCCTTCCCCGGCTTCACCAGGGCGCGCGCCTCGCGATACGCGGCGGAATCCGAAGCCGTCTTCTCCCAGCGCTCGCCTCGCGTGACCGCCACCTCGACCGGCATCCGTCCCGTGCCGCGGTTCGTCACCTTGACGGTGACCTCGTAGCGTCCATCCGGCGTCTTCTTCGACGTCCCGACCAGCCGGTACTCGGGCACGACGCGGCCCTCGAACCACTGCTTCGTGAACGCGTCGTACGAAGCGGTGTCCGCCGCGAAGGGTCGCATCGCGAGCACGAAGTCGGGGAGCGCGGCGTGGTCGCGGCTCTGGCTCCACGTGCGGATGAAGTGCTGGTATCCCTCGAGCGCCCGCTCGTGGCCCATGAAGTCGTAGAGCATCCAGAACACCCAGCCGCCGCGGTCGTACATCACCGTCTCGTCCGAGGGGCGCTTGCCGTCGATCTCGTACATCGGGCGCTCCTCGTCCGGCCGCCGGCGATCGCCGTAGCGCGACTCGATCCCCTTCGCGAACTCCATGCGGGCCTTGGGCCCCTTGACCTGCTCGAAGAGGAGGAGCGTGGAGAAGTGCGACATCCCCTCGCTCAGGAAGTCCGCGCCGGGCCCGTTCGCGGGCGTCAGGATGTTTCCCCACCACTGGTGGGCCGCCTCGTGCGCGGTGACGAGGAACGTCGCGTTCGTCTTCTCGTCGTTCTTCGTGAGGAAGCCGATGTTCTCGCTGAACGTGATGTTGGTGCCGAATCCCTGCGCGTATCCGGCGAGCGCCGGGAACTCCGAGAGCTTGAGCTCGCGCCACGGATACGGCAGGAACCACTCCGAGTACCACTTCCGCGCCGCGTCGAGGGTCGC
This sequence comes from Candidatus Eisenbacteria bacterium, assembly GCA_035712245.1. Lineage (GTDB taxonomy): Bacteria > Eisenbacteria > RBG-16-71-46 > SZUA-252 > SZUA-252 > WS-9. The sequence goes on along the minus strand of DASTBC010000284.1, from coordinate 9,853 downwards.
CGACATCTCCTGGAGGTTGTACGTGTGGGCCGGGTGGTAGTAGATCGTGGTGCTCTCGCCCCTCTTCTCCTTCCATCGGCCGCACACGACGTTCATGATCTTCACAGGATGGTCCGTCTCCCAGACCTGCGTGCGCCACCCGTCCTTCACCTCGTTCTTCGTGCAGACGCCGACCGAGTTGAGGGTGTACTCCGCGGGACCGGTCACCGTCACCCTCGCCGGAAACCACGCGGTGGCTCCGTATCCGCCCTTCGTGACGCCCTTCCAGTAATCCCGCGGATACTGCTTGGGTTCGGTGCGGTTGTCCTTCGTCTCGCCGACGTCTTCCATGAAGCCGACCACCGGCATGAAGCTCGGGCTGAATCCGGTGAGCACGACGCCGGACGGAAGGATGAACTCGTCCGTGTTCCCACCGTTCTTCGTGATCCCCTTCGGGAACACGCCGTCCCACTTCCATCCGATCGTGACACTGTCTCCCGGCGCGAGGGGCCGGTCCGGCCTGAAGAGGTAGAGGCGCTTCGAGTCATCGGGGGTGTACGGTTTCGCGTCCATCGTCCACGTCAGGCTGTCCCAGTGCCATCCTCCGGAGAGGGGGATCGCCGCGAGCTCCGTGGCTTCCCGGTTCACGAGCGTGAGCGTCCCCTGGCTCGAGAGCCAGTGCTTCGCCGGATCGATCCGGAGCGCGACGTCCACACGCGCGATGTCGGGGAGCGGCGCGTTCAGCCAGGTCTTGAGGTTCTTCGCCCAGTAGTCCTTCTTCGCCTTCTTCATGGCGCCGCCCTCGAGGCCCTGGCTCACCTGGAACATCAGCGCGACGCAGCAGACCGCGGGCACGACGGCGTACGGCGAGAGGCTCACACCCGTGCGGAAGAGCTGCCGCGGCGCGAGCCGGTGCATGAGCCGCACCCCGTCCACGGCGCGGCGGCGGAAGAGCCGCACCGCGACCGCCGTGAAGAAGACCGTGAGGCCCAGGATCATGACGCGGTTCAGGACGATCGCCAGGCGGTCGGTCTCGTAGAAGCCCATGTCGCTCCACCGGAGGACGCCCCAGAGCGGCCAGTTCCCCGCCCAGTTCATCCCGCCCGTGAGCGCACGGTATCCGCTGAAGATCAGCGCCGCCACCGCGAGCGCGTACGCGCCGTAACGGTTTCCCACCGCGGCGTAGAGGGCGGTCACGAATGAGGTCCACACGAGGAACGTCGGAACGAGGAGGAGCCCCCAGACGACGAGGTACGGCTCGAACGAGAAGGGAACCTTCCCCTGAACCGCCAGCGCGATCGCGCTCGCGGCGAGCGAGGCGAGGAGGACCGCCACCGCGACCATGCTGTTCGCGAGGGCCTTTCCGAAGAGATACGCCCCGGTCCGGAGCGGCGTGGAGTAGAGCACCGAGGCGAGACCGGTGGTCCGCTCCCGTTCGAGGGACTCGACCGTGTAGAAGAGGAGGAGCATGCACGCGAAGGTCGTGATCTGATTCCCGATCCCCACGGCGGTGATACCCGGCGTGAGCAGGATCGGCGTGTCGAACGGGCCGATCGCGACCAGCGCGTTTCCGAGAGCTTGGAGCAGGATCAGGGGAATGAAGATGTAGAGCCCCGGCTGTCTCAGGAGCTCCCGCCCTTCGGCGGCTGCGACCGCCAGCACGCCTTGCACGAACGAAGGACCCCTGCCGCTCGTCCCGAATTCGCCCGCCACGACGGGGCGAATGGGAGCGGCGGCCGCCTCGACCGCGGCCGCCTTCCGGGAGCGCGCCAGCGCGCGGCGGCTCGCGACCACTCCCTTCCGGGAGCGCTCGACCGCGCGCACCGTGAGCCAGAGCGCGACGAACCCGATCGCCAGCATCCAGACGCGGTTCAGCCAGAAGACCGCGTCGTAGGGAACGGGCTGCGTGTTGTAGTACTCCACGCCTCGGTCCACCTTGAGGTGCGTCTCGTTGAGCCACCGGTACCCCGACGGGTCCAGGATCTGCATGAGCCGGTTCAGGCCCTGGTCGAGCCACGACGGGGACCAGGTCCACAGGAAGAACGCGCACACGAGGAGGAGCGCGACCGGCAGCACGAAGACGAGGATCGCGCTCCGGGTGCGCTCTCCGATCAGCATCGAGAGCCCCGCGAAGAAGACGACGAACGGAAGCCCCAGCGTCAGGACCGGGACGACGTAGCTCGAGAGCAGGAAGGGCCCCCGCATCTCGGCCGCGTTCGGGTTCGGGACCAGGTGGTTGAAGAACGCGTTCACCATCACCTGCCAGAAGAGGAGCACCGCGAAGATCGCGAACACGGCGGTGAACCGCCCCAGCACGTACTCGCCCGGACGGAGCGACGTCGTCTGGAGGAGCACGTCGATCTTGAGCTCGCGATCGCGCAGGAGCCCGAGTCCGGCCGCGATCGAGAGGAAGAAGCCGTAGTAGAGGAGGATGATGAACGTCATCATCTGCGTCTGGGCGAACTCGGACGTGATCCAGGCCTTCGTGCCGCCGACCGAGCTGTCCCCCGAGGAGATCTGCATGCTCCCGCTCGAGAGACCGAAGCCGCTCAGGGCGAGGATGACCGCGAGCACGATGAAGAGCGGCCTGCGAACCGCGTGCGAGAATTCCAGCCAGAACGTGGCGGCGAAGCGGCGGAAGCTCATCCCAGCACCTCCGCGGCGGCCCGCGCGGGAGCGCCGTTCTCGCGCGCCGGCGCTCCGGCGGGAGCGCCTCCGTTCCTCGTGGCCTGTCGCATCAGGACCAGATACGCGTCCTCGAGCGTGGCCGGAACCTGCTGGAACCCGTCCGGCGGCCGATCCGACGGGTCGTACAGCCGCGCGCGATTGCGTCCCTCGACGAGGAGCGCCTGCGTGACGGTGTGCTCTTCACGAAGCCGCGGCAGGTCGCTCACCTCGACCGTTCCCTCGTACATGTGCCCCTGGATGTGCGCACGAGCCCCCGCCGGCGTCGTGACCGCGAGGAGACGTCCCTCCCGGATCACGGCGAACTGAGGACAGAGAACCGCGACGTCCTCGACGATGTGGGTCGAGAGGAGCACGATCCGGTCCGCCGCGAGCTCGGACAGGAGATGGTAGAAGCGGAGGCGCTCTTCCGGGTCGAGCCCGGCGGTCGGCTCGTCCACGATGATGAGCCGCGGGTTCCCCGCGATCGCCTGCGCAATGCCGAGCCGCTGCCGCATGCCGCCCGAGTACCCCTTTACGGCCCGCTTCGCGGCATGCGCGAGGTTCACGCGCTCGAGGAGCTCGCGCACGAGCTTCTTCCGGCCCTGCGGCGCCTGCACTCCCTTCAGCTCGAGGAGATGGGAGAGCATGGCCTCGCCGGAGAGATGCGGGTAGAACCCGAACTCCTGCGGCAGGTAGCCGAGCCGGGGCCAGAGGCGCTCCGGATGGGCCAGGATGTCCTCGCCGTCGAGCGTCACGCGCCCGCTCGTCGGCTCGAGGAGGCCGGCGAGGATCTTCATGAACGTGGACTTCCCCGCGCCGTTGGGACCGAGGAGCCCGAACATCCCTGGAGGGACGTCGAGGTCGATCCCGTTCAGCGCGGTGACGGGGCCGGGGTAGACCTTGACCAGAGCGCGGGCGGCGAGCATGGGACTTCCCTCCTCGTGAGAACGGGGTGAAACGGAAGGATCATCGGGCCCGGCTCCTTCCGGCCGGCTTCCGGCGTTGCGGCTTCCGACGGGTGCGGTGCGTCAGCGGCGTGAGCAGGATCGTGATCGCGTAGAGCTTGCCACGGGAGCGCGGCCTGGCCACCGCGTCCTTCAGGTCGTGAATCCGCCGGTTGATCTCGGCGACCTGGCTCGGATCGAGCCAGCCTGTCACGCGAAGCGCCCAGAGCTCGCGGCGAGGGCCATGCGTGCACACGCCGTCCGACGCGGAGGCGTTTCGAAAGTCACGGATCCCCAGTCGGAGCATGGAGGCCACGATCGACTCGACGGCGGAGGTATTGCTGGGGGACGAGACGTCGTGGAAGAGCGTGGGCTCCCGCTGGGCCGCTCGAAAGAGCATCTCGCCCCGGCTTCCATTCGCGCGCGCGCGGGACGAGACGACCAGCCCCACGCGCTCCAGCTCCCGGAGGTGATAGTAGAGGCTGTCCGCGGGGCGCCCGAGCAGGGACGCGATCTCGGCGACCTGCGCGGCGCCGGTCCGGGCGAGGAGATCGAGGATCTCCTGGCGCAGGGGCGACGCCAGCACCTGGAGCTGCGCCGGCTCCGAGATCGTACGGTCGGGTCGAGCGGATCGAGCGGATCGGGCGGCCATGGATTCAGCCTACTCCTCGCGATTGAAAATGGAAGTGAAATTTCAATGGCTCCCCGAGGCGGAAGCGCGAGAACTCACCGGTTCCTACGCCCGCGGGCGCTTCGAGGTTTCGGCCGGTTCGCACCGGCCGCACCAACCCCTGCCTGGGGTTACGAGGGCACGGTCTCCGGCACGGCCGCACCCGGCGCGGGCTCCTCGCGTTTCCCCGGGCCCTGGCCCTTGAGGAGCGGGACGAGGAGGAGGCACACGAGCCCGAAGGCCGTATCGATCGCGAGCGTGGCGGGATACCCGAGCCGGACGAGGGAGATCCCCTGCCACTTCGGCGTGTAGGCGTACACCACGTTGCAGAGGGCCATGTACGCCGTGAACTGCGTCGCCGCGACTCGCGGGTCGGTCACGTCCATGTAGATGGCCGTTCCCGCCCCGTACATGAGCCCGTTGAAGACCGCGTAGAGCAGGGTGAGGCCCCAGAAGAGCGAGAGGAGCTCGGCGGGCGGCGCCGGCCGGTTGGTGAGGGTCGGGTCGACCGGCATCCACCACCCGAAACGCGCCATGACGACCGCCAGCAACACGGTCGGAACCGCCATTCCGGCGATGAAGGCGGCGAGGGACCGGCGGCGTCCGAACCGATCGGAAATCCAGCCGCCGAGAACGCAGAACGAGGCTCCGATGATCGCGCTCAGGAAGCTCAGCAGCCCGACCTGCTGATCGTTCAGGCCGAGCTCGACGGAGAGGTTGGACAGGACGGAGAAGGAGAGCGCGTACGGACCCATGGGGAGGAGCGCGAGGAAGACCGCCGCGAGCGCGGGGCGCGACCGCGCGAACGCCCCCAGGGCCTCGCGCGCGAACTCGCCGACGGCTCGCCCCACGTCGCGCAGGGTGCCCCGCGCCGCACGGATCGCATCCGCCCGGACCACCTCGCGGAGCGGCGCCGCCACGAGGAGCGTGATCGCGAGAATCGCGGCGGCCACGAGCAGGAACGTGGAGCGAAATCCGATCCAGGGCGTGAGGAGCAGCACGCCGGCTCCGCCCATCGCGTTTCCGAGGAACGATCCTCCGAACATGAGCCCGTTCGCGGCGCCGCGCTCCTCCTTGTGGAGCGAGTTCACGGCGAGCGCATCGATCGCGACGTCCTGCGTCGCGCTGAAGACGTTCAGAACGAAGATCACGGACGTGAAGAGGAAGAGGTGGGTCTTCAGGTCCACGAACATGGCGGCCACCACGGTCGCCGCCATCAGGGTCTGCGTGAGCAGGATCCAGAAGCGGCGTCTTCCCCACCGCTCCACGGTCACGACATCGACGAATGGACCGAGCGCCCACTTGAACGCCCAGGGAATGTAGAGGACCGAGAGGAAGCCTCCGATCGCGGCGGGATCGAGACCCTGGCGCCGCATCTGGGTCGCGACGGCCGTCCCCGTGAACCCGGCGGGAATGCCCTCGGCCACGTAGAGGAGGAAGAACGCGAGGAGGCGGCCCCGCTTCGTCGCGAGCAGGTCGGGAAGGCGCATGGGGCGGCATCGTAGCAGCCCGGCGCTCCACGGCGTAGCCGCGGGGGGACGCCCGGCTAGGCGAGCTGGAAGAAGACGATCGGGACCAGGAGGAGCGCGATCAGCCAGGCGGCGATGATGAGAAACGCTCTTCGGAACGATGCAGCCGTTCCGGCCCGGAGCTTCGACGTGTCCTTCCGTTCCTCGTCCGGCGCGTCGGATCGCGCGACCCCGCGCCAGGCAGCGGCGCGGAGGCCGTTCGCGAGATGTGGGCTCATGACTTGCATGACCCGGTAATTAGCACGGCCCGCGCCAGTTCGGAGCGGGATGTTTCGCCGGGCGGCGTGCGCCCGCAAGCTACAGGGGCCGCATCAGTTTCGGCTGCGGAACGTCGGAGGCCGGGCGCCGGGTGCAGTCGGTGGGCGGCCCTTCGAAGCGCGCTTACAACGCGGTCCTACAAAGCCGCCTGGCTCGCGCCGGCGGATCGGAGGAGACATGGCTCGCTGCGAAAGCTGCGGAAACGAGTACGACAAGTCGTTCGAGGTGGTCTTCCAGGGAACGCGGCACGTGTTCGACAGTTTCGAGTGCGCGATCCACGTGCTCGCCCCCACCTGCGGGCACTGCGGGTGCCGCATCATCGGGCACGGCGTCGAGGCCGAGGCGGGGCTCTATTGCTGCGTGCACTGCGCGCGCGAGCACGGTATCTCGGGGCTGCGGGATCGCATCCCGGAGGAGCACGCCGTCTCCTGATCGCACACTCGGAGAAGCGGTCTAGGAGCGCGAGGAGCGCGAGGAGCGCGAGGAGCGTGGGGCCGAGCGGGATTCCGCGATGGCTCCGCGGATCGCACCGCGCAGCGACTTGCGTGCGGCGGTGGAGAGCGGCCGCGATCCGTAGCGGCGACACAGCGTGAGCGAGCGCTTCAGCGCGCGGCACGCGCGGCCGCACGAGCGGCACGTACGGAGATGCGATTCCATCGAGGCGCAGGTGCGCGCGTTCAGCTCTCCCTCGAGGTAGCGGCTCAGGAGCCTGCCCGCGTCGGGGCAGCTCCCCGGAATGCCGGCAGGCGGCGTCTCGCCGAGACTTCCGGCGAGCGCGTCGCGCAGGGCAAGGCGCGCCCGGTGGAGCCTCGACTTCAGCGCTCGCTCGGAGACGCGCAGAATGCGGGCCGCCTCACGTGCGGACACACCTTCCAGATCTCTCAGGACGATGGCCTCCCGCTGAGGCGGCGGGAGGAGGAGGATCGCGTCCCGGACCGCGGTTTCCACCTCGCGTCGCTCTGCCTCGCGCGAGGGATCGGAAGTCCTGTCCTCGGGCGCCGCCACGTGCTCCAGCCCGGACTCCGGCTCGCGCATCTCGCGATCCCTGCTGCGCCTTCGCTGGCGCGCGCAGGCGCGTCGTGCGACCGTGTAGGCCCAGGTGGTGATCGATGAATCGCCCCGGATCGACGGGAGCGAGCGCACCAGCGAGACCAACACCTCCTGCATGACGTCCTTGGCGTCCTCGGTGTCGCCGCAGAAGCCGCGACCGAAGCGGTAGATCGGCGGCGAGACGCGCTCCAGGAGACGCCGGAGCGCGACCGCATCGCCCTCGCGGGCGTCTCGCAGGAGTCGCCGTTCCTCCTCGCGCGTCAGCACGAGCTCCCTCGGGGCGCGCCCGTTTGCGCCGACCAGTCGCTTCAAGTCGCTGCGTTGCAAAGAGTTGCCTTTCTTGGCGGACCCTTTTCGCCGCTCCATGCCACTCACGATTCGAAATGCGACCTCATCGTCCATGCACCGACTCGCGCGCGGACCACCGCGCGAACGCCGCACAGGGAGATTTCGCCCGCATCCTAGCAGCTTCGCTCCCGGTCCTGCTCGCGCTCGGCATCGGCTTCGGCCCGGACCCCGCGCGCGCGGAGCCGTGGACCCTGGATCGCGTGGTCGCCGCGGTCATGGAGAAGGACCCCGGCATCCAGGCCGCCCGGAGCCGGGGCGAGGCGGGGCGCGCCGCGGCCGGCTCGACCCTCTCCTCGCTCTCGCCGCGGCTCGCCGTGGACGGAGGCTTCACGCGCACGGACGATCCGGCGCTCCTCTTCTCGCAGAAGCTCCAGCAGGGGCGGTTCACGACCGACGATTTCGCGCTGCCCTCGCTCAACGATCCCCCGCCCAGCGGCGCATGGAACGGCGGCCTGGTCGTCGAGCAGCCGATCTGGAATTCGGGCCTGGGACGGAGCACGCCTTCCCTCTCGGGCTCGCTGCGGTCCGCGGCGGACGCCTCGGAGCGCGCGGGCGTGGCCGATCGCGTTCTCGAGGCGGTCGGGATCTTCGTCGCCGCGGTGAGGGCGCGGAGCGCGCTTCGGGCCGACTCGATCTCGCTGGCCGCCGCGACGGAGCACCGGCGCGCCGCGGTGGAGCGTTTCCGCATGGGCCAGGTGCCGGAGCTCGACACGCTCCGCGCCTCCGCGCGCATGGCGGAAGCGCGGACCTCGTGGCTCTCCGCCGAGACGCGCGCCGCGGTCTCGCGGCAGCGGCTCTCGCAGCTCGTCGGCGCGTCCGTGGAGGAGCTGGGAGCACTCCCCGCCGCTCCGCCGGCCGGCGTGTCGCGGGCCGATTCCGCGGAAGCCATGAGTCTTCGCGGCGAGGTGGTCGCGGCGAGGGAGATCACGCACGCGCGCGAGATCGAGGCCACGCGCGCCTCCCTCGCCCGGCTCCCGAGCGTCAACGCGCGGTTCGACTACCGGCTCTACCGCGACGCGGACTCCGGCGCGGGCGACGAGCGGTACCTCGTCGGCGTCACGGCATCGCTCCCGATCTGGGACCTGAAGGGGCTCGATCAGGCCCGCCACGAGGCGACCGCCCGCGCGGACGAGGCGCGAGCCCGCGAGGAGATCCTCCGGCGGGAGATCGCGCTCTCCGTGGCGGAGTCGGCGGCCGAGGTCTCCATCTCGCGCGAGCGCTCCCTCGCGGCACGGCTCGCTCACGAATCCAGCGAGGAGGCCCTTCGCCTGGCTCAGGCACGGTACGGGTCCGGCCTCCTCTCCCAATCCGATCTCCTCGCCGTGGATGCGGAGGCCGCGCGCCACAGGCTCGCGCGCGTCGACGCGGAAGCGTCCGAGGTGATGGCCCACTATCGCGACCTTCACGCCAGGGGACAACTCCCATGAACGCACGCGACCGCATGTTTCTCACCCCGATTCTCCTCGCAGCGCTCCTCGCGGGCGGACCGGGGTGCTCGCGCAGGCAAGGACCCGCCCACGCGGCGGCGGACTCGCGCTCCCCAATCACCGTCCGGACGGTGCGCGTCGAGAGCCGCGGCGGGGGCTCGGAGCTGGTCGTGCCGGGCCGCGTCGCGGCGCGTGGGGAGGTCGTCGTCCGCGCCACGATCTCGGGACGCATCACGGCGCTGCCGTTCCGTGAGGGCCAGCGCTTCTCGAACGGCGCGGTGCTCGCGCGCTTCGAGGCGCCGGAGAGGAGAGCCTCGGTCGCCGCGGCCCTATCGGCCGAGCAGGCGGCACGCCATCGGGCGGAGGTCGCACGGCGGCAGGAGTCACGTCTCGACTCGCTCGTCGCGGGACGCGTGGCCGCCCTGCGCGAGCTGGAGCTGGCTCAGGACGAGCGCCTCGCCGCGGATGCGGCCTACGAGGCCGCGTCGGCGGCACGCGAGGCGCTTCTCTCCGGCTCCGAGATCCGGGCTCCCTTTTCCGGGGTCGTGGTCCGCCGTCACGTGGATCCGGGCGCCACCGCGGCCGCGGGCGAGCCGGTCCTCGACATCCGGTCCGGCGGGACGAGTGAGATCGTCGCCGCCATCCCGGAAGCCTGGCTTCCCGCGCTCCAGTCCTCCCGGATCGACCTCCGTGTGGGTGGAGGTCCCTGGGTCGAAGCGAGGACCCTCCGCGTGGAGGGAATGACGGACTTCCGCTCACGGACACGTGAAGCGAGATTCGCACCGGTTTCGGGGCACGGAACGCTCGAGGCCGGGGCCTACGCGGACGTGCGCCTCGCGCGCGGAGGCGCGATCTCGGGCACGGCGTCCTCGCGCCCGGACGAACCCGGAGCGGAGCTTCTCCGCGTGCCGTCCGGGACCCTCGTCCGGCGCGGCGCGCTGACCGGCGTCTTCGTGATCCGGGACGGCAGGGCCTGGCTCC
>DASTBC010000283.1 GCA_035712245.1 Candidatus Eisenbacteria bacterium | reverse complement strand
CTCCTCCACCGAGTGCACGGAGGTGTGGCTCGCGGGCTTGAATCCCAGGAGGCGCACCAAGCGGTTCCCCGCCCCGTTCATGATCCAGATGAAGGGACGGAAGATCCGCTCGAACGCGAGGAGCGGCGCCGCGATCCGGATCGCGACCTGATCCGGAATGCGAATGGCCACGGTCTTCGGGGCCAGCTCCCCGACGACGACGTGCAGGAACGTGATGATGAGGAACGCGACGGCCGTCGCCGTCCCGTGCACCGCGACCGGCTTCCAGGCCAGCGGAAGGAACGTGAACCAGGGCTCCATGACGTCCGCGAGCGCGGGCTCACCCACCCATCCGAGCGCGAGGCTCATCATCGTGATCCCGAGCTGGGTGGCGGCGATGGTGTCGTCGATGCGCTTCGTCGCGTGCATCGCGGCGCCGACGCCGAGGACCTTCTGGGACGCCAGCTCCTCGAGGCGCGTCTTGCGCACCATCACGAGGGAGAACTCGGCGGCGACGAAGAACGCGTTCCCCAGGACCAAGAGCGGGATCAGGAGGATGCGGCCATAGGTCCAAAGGAAGTCGAGGAATGCTTCCATGCTCAGGAGCGAACCCGGTCTCTCAGGAGACCGCGGCGGTCAGCTCCGTCGCCTCCTCTCCTTGTTCCTCGAATCGCACCGGTACGGTCCAGCTCGGGTTCGCCGGCACGCAGACCCCCTTGCCCTCGTGACAGAAGGCGAAGGAGACCTGGACGTGGAGATCGGCCTGGCCCGCGGGCTGGGCCGGGAGCTCGAACGCGAGCGGCCAGTGCCCGCCCAGAAGCGTCCGCTGGAGGAGGACCTCGGAGCCGCGCGACACGCGGAGGCTCGCGGGCGCTTCCTCGCTCACGTGCGCGCCGTCGGGGAGCGTCACGCGCACCTTCCATTCCGTCGCGGCGCCCGAGCGCAGCGTGGCGGGAGCGCAGGTCGGACCGGCCGGCGCTCCGGCGGCGGCCGCGCTCCGGGGAGCGCTCGCGCGCGACGGCTCGAGCCCCTCGATGACGATCTCGCTCCACGCGAGATCGGCGAGCGAGACGCGCACCACGCGATGGTTGTTCGTGTCGGCGACGTAGAGCGTTCCCTGCGCGGCGTGGAGGCCGCCGGGCTCGAAGAGCGCGAGCTCGTCGCCTTGGCCCGCGCCGGGCTTCCCGGTCCCAAGCAGCGTGCGGATCGTTCGCGCCTCGGGATCCAGCTCCTTGATCTTGTGGTTGTAGGTGTCGGCGACCAGCACCTTCGTCCCCTCGACCGCGACGCCCAGCGGATGCTGGAGCCGCGCGCGGGCGAGCGGGCCGTCCACGTCGCCGAAGTCGAAGAGCCCGCGTCCGACCAGCGTCTCCACCAGCTCGGATGCCAGGTCGAGGCGGCGGATCGCGCTCACCTCGCTGTCGGCGAAGTAGAGATGATTCCCGCGCAGCGCCACGCCCGAGGGCTGCGCCAGCGCGGCGGCTTCGGCGGGGCCGTCCACGATGTTCTCCCGTCCGCTCCCCGCGAACGCGCGGCAGAGCCCCATGGGGAGATCCATGCGCCAGAGCTGGTGCGTGCCGGCCATCGCGATGTAGCAGGTGCTCCCCTCGACCGCGAGATCCCAGGGCGAGCTCAGGGCCTGCTGCGTGCCCCGCTTTCCGCCCGCGCGGTCGTATCCCTGCGCTCCCGTTCCCGCGACGGTGCGCACCTCCCAGGTCTCGAGGTCCACGGCGCGAATCAGGTGGTTCTCGGTATCCGCGACGAGGAGCGTGTCGCCCATGAGCGCGAGACCCTGCGGGTGGTGGAACGTCGCGCGCTCCGAGGGCCCGTCCTCGCGCCCCTGCGCGCCGGAGCCCACCGTGCGGATCAGCTTCGAGCGTCCCCGCCCGTCCGGCAGCGTCGCGACCACGATGCGGCAGTGATTCGAGTCGGCGACGAAGAGCCGTCCGCCGCCCGGATCCGCGAGCACCTTGCCGGGGAACGCGAGGCCGCTCGCCGCGCGCACCGACCGCTCGCGCTCCACCCGGAGCGGACCGTCGGCCAGCGTGCCCGCCGTCCGGGCCTCCCGGAGCGCGCGCTCGATGGCCTGGTCGAGGACTTCGCGGTTTCCCTCGCCCGCCACGGCGCCGATGATCTTCCGGTCCGGACCCACGAGCACGAGGGTCGGCCACGAGCGGACGGTGTACTCGTTCCAGAGCGCCATCTCCTCGTCCACGATGACCGGGTGCTGGATCTCGTAGCGGCTCACCGCGGCGCGGATGGTCTGGCGCTGGCCCTCGTTCGTGAACTTGGCGCTGTGGACGCCGATCACCTGGAACGGCTCGTCCCGGTACTTCGATTCCAAGTATTCGAGATCGGGGAGGATGTGGATGCAGTTGATGCAGCAATAGGTCCAGAAGTCGAGCAGGACCACCCGGCCCTTGAGCTCGCCCGCGAACGAGAGGGGCCGGTCCGTGTTGAGCCACGCGAACCCGGCGGGCAGTTCTGGCGCGCGGGGGTGGGCGTCGTCCATGACCCCTAAGATACAAGAAACCGGACCGGGTTGCCCGCGGGGTGGTCCGGGCCTCTCCTGGCCCCTAGCCGGGAACGGTGGAACACGCTATATTGCCGCGAGATAGTGCTGCCCTGGCCGTGGAGAAAGCGGCCCGCGGCGGGGTATCAACGTATCGTGGCCTTGTGGCATCCAAACCCGATGGGAACCGACCACGTGAACCGTACTCGACAGGATCGTCACCGCACGCGCGCTTCCTGGGCCGCGCCGGCCCTTCTCGCGGCCGCCGTTCTTGCCGCGGCCATGTCCGGACGTCCCGGCTCCGCCCAGGTGTACGTCCCGACCTCGGACCTCGAGCACCCGAAGGTCCGGTATGCGGACTCCCTCCTCTCCCTGAACGACCGCTGCCCCGTCCGGACCGGGAAGCTCAGCACGACCTACAAGCCGGTCTACGTCAACGGCCAGCCGATCGGGTTCTGCTGAACGTCGTGCCCTGGGGTCTTCGTGCAAGACCCGGAGCGGTACCTGAAGGAGCGCAAGGTGCGCCCGCCGAGCATCTTTCCGAACGGCAAACGGCCCCTGGTGGATTCCTCGCTGCGTGAGAAGATCAACTTCGAGATCTATTACTTCGCCTCGGTCCAGGAGAAGGAGAAGTTCCGGAAGGACCCGCTCCGGTACTGCGGCAAGGTGACCGATCCGATCACGATGTCGCGATTCCGTCCGACCCCCGCCTCCCCGAAGTTCCTCTACGGCGGACGGGTGTACTACTTCTCGGCGGACTCGACCCGGGCTCGCTTCGTCGCCAATCCCACCCTCCACCAGGATCGCCGGACGGGAATCAGCTAGCACGTGACCCCGACGCGGGCCGTGAGCCCGCCCATCCGCTCCGTCGACGAGGTGCACGAGCCCGCGGTGCGCGATGCGATCGAGTCCCTGATCGCGCGTCCCGAGACGCTCGGCTTCCTGTTCTGCGGAAGCCGCGCCACCGGCTGGGCGGCGCCCGACGGGGACTACGACGCCTTCGTCTACGTCACGAACGAGCACCACCGCTCGCTCGACGTGAACGCGACCCAGATTCGCATCTTCGCCGAGGGCGAGACCCCGAAGCGGATGATCGGCGACTTCTCCCTCTTCTCGGACGAGGTCTTCGAGGAACAGCTCCGCTCGCCGCTCGACATCGACCACTGGCCCTACGTGGATGCCGTCATCGTCTCCGACAGGACCGGCCGGCTCGCGGAGTGGACCCGGAAGCTCGCCGCGTTCCCCATGGACCAGCTCCGCGAGCGCGCGGTGCAGAAGTATCTGCAGCTCGCGATCGACTACCACTACGCCACGATCTCCGACGTGCGCGGCTTCGAGGTCGACCGGCAGCTCAACCTGAGCCGCGGGGCGATCGCGGCGGTGCACCTCTGGTTCACGCTGCGCGGCCGGTGGGCTCCGCCCTTCAAGTGGTGGACGCGCGAGGTGGAGCGGCTCGACATCCGCCCCGACACGCGTGCCGTGCTCGAGGGCGCGATCCTGAATCCCTCGATCGAGATGCTGACGCACTGCCGTGACCACCTGAAGTCGGAGATGCGCCACGCCGGGATCACGGAGATGGACGATCTCCTTCGCTTCTTCTTCGAGACCTTCCTTCCGGAGAAGCGCGGCTCGGTGTACCGGCACACGTACCTGTAGGAGATCCCATGTCCCGAATCGGAATGGTCCTCGTGGCCCTGATCCTCGCGAACGTCTCGTGCGCTCACGCTTCCTCCTCCCGCGCGGCGGCCGCCGGAACGGCGGCCGAGGCGAACGCGGCGGCGCCCTCGGCGATCCCGCTCTTCTACACGGGAAGCCCGGACGCGGCCGCGCTCCGCGCCGCCTGCCAAGCGGAGCTCGCGAAGGCGAGGGAGAGCCTCGACCGCATGCTGGCGGTGAGGGGCGCGCGGACCCTGGACAACACGCTCGAGCCCTACAGCAAGGCCATGATGCACGCGGACAACGCGGGCAGCTGGTCGTCGCTCCTCGAGTCGGTGCATCCGGACTCGGCGTACCGCGCGGCCGCCGAGGAGCTGACGCAGGCCACGAGCAAGTTCCTGACCGAGGTGAGCCTGAACCGGGCCGTGTACGACGCGCTCCAGGCCGTGGACGTGTCGAAGGCCGACCCCGCGACGCGCCACTTCGTCACGAGGACGCTGCGCGACTTCCGGCTGGCGGGCGTGGATCGCGACGACGCGACCCGCCAGCGCCTCCAGGAGATCCGGGACGAGCTCGTCCTCGTGTCGCAGGAGTTCGACCGGAACATCCGAAACGACTCCCGTACGATCCAGGTCACGGCGGCAGAGCTCCTGGGACTTCCTCAGGACTACCTCGACGCCCACAAGCCGGGACCCGATGGGAAGATCACGATCTCGATCGAGTATCCCGACCGGTTTCCCGTGATGACCTACGCCACGAACGGGGAGACCCGGCGCCGCCTCCAGCACGAAACGCTGAATCGCGCGTGGCCCGCGAACCGGACGGTGCTCGACTCCCTCATCGCGAAGCGCCACCGCCTGGCGACCACGCTGGGATACGGGAACTGGGCGGACTACATCACGGCCGACAAGATGATCGGGAGCGGCGCGAAGGCCGCGGAGTTCATCGACCGCATCGCCACGCTCACCCGCGATCAGGCCGCGAAGGAGTACGAGGTCTACCTGAAGCGCAAGCGCGAGGACGATCCCAAGGCGGCCGCGGTGAATCGATGGGAAGCCCGATACTACGAGCAGCTCGTCCGGAAGCGCGATTTCGACTACGACGCTCAGGAGGTGCGGCCCTACTTCCCCTTCGAGGGAGTGAAGCGGGGCATTCTCGACGTGACCTCGAAGCTCTTCGGCGTGACGTACACGAGGATCGAGAACGCGGCCGTGTGGCACCCGAGCGTCGAAGCGTACGAGGTGCGCGAGGGGGATCGGCTCCTCGGGCGGTTCTTCCTGGACCTCCACCCCCGGCCCGGGAAGTACAACCACGCGGCGCAGTTCAACGTCCGCACGGGGGTGACCGGCGCGCAGCTCCCCGAGGCGGCGCTCGTCTGCAACTTCGCCGGAGGCACCCCCGGCGACCCCGGACTCATGGAGCACGACGACGTGCTCACCTTCTTCCACGAGTTCGGGCACCTGCTCCACACCATCTTCGGAGGCCATCAGCGATGGATGCCCGTCTCCGGCATCGCGACCGAGCACGACTTCGTCGAGGCGCCGTCCCAGATGCTCGAGGAGTGGGGGCAGGACGCGGCGGTGCTGCGAACCTTCGCCAAGCACCACGAGACCGGCGCGCCGATCCCCGAGGAATTGGTCGCGAAGATGCGTCGCGCGAAGGTGTTCGGGCGCGGGATCGACACCTCGTTCCAGGTTCTCTTCGCGGCGATCTCGCTCAACATCTACAACCAGGAGCCGTCACGCGTCGATCCCGACTCTCTGGCGAGGGCCCTCGAAACCGCCATCATTCCCTACCCGCCCATGCCGGACACGCACTTCCAAGCGTCCTTCGGCCATCTCAACGGGTACTCGGCCGTCTACTACACGTACCTCTGGTCGCTCGTCATCGCGAAGGATCTCTTCAGCCGGTTCGATCGGGAGAAGATGCTCGGGTCGGAGACGGCGACCCGCTATCGCCGGACCGTGCTGGAGCCGGGGGGAACGAAGCCCGCTCAGGAGCTGGTGCGCGAGTTCC
Source organism: Candidatus Eisenbacteria bacterium (assembly GCA_035712245.1). Lineage (GTDB taxonomy): Bacteria > Eisenbacteria > RBG-16-71-46 > SZUA-252 > SZUA-252 > WS-9. The sequence continues at coordinate 8,929 of DASTBC010000283.1, read as the reverse complement.
TGGGGAGGGAGTTCCGGTACGACGCGTACGAGAAGTATCTACGCGGGGAGAACTAGCGCTTCGCGCTCCGCTCCACGCGGAGCGGCGTGAGGACCTCTTTCTCGAAGCGGGTCGCGTCGAACGCGCGGTCCAGGTACGGAAGGACGATCTCCTCGGTTCCCTGGAAGTGGGCCGCCACGAGCCCGAGAATTCCATAGCAGAGGTGCATGAGCTTCCCGGCGGGCGCGCCCGCGGAGACCGCCTTCTCGAGCGCCTGGCATCGGCGCAGGATGAGCCCGTGCTCGTACCGCGGCAGCTCGGTCATCCGGGAGCCTTCCCCGGCCGCCCAGTCCGCGGCGGGGTACAGCGTGTACTCCTCCGCGCGCGCGTGCGGGATGACCTGGCGGTGAACGAAGTCGATCACCTCGCGGGCGAGGGCGAGCTGGTCCAGCGTCCCCGACTCATGGAGCTTCTCGATCCGCTCGCCGAGCGCATGGAGCGACGACAGGATGCGCGCGTGCTCGGAACGGAGAGGATCGGTCGGCCGCTTGGCGGGCGCCGTCATGCGCTGATCAGAGCCATCCGTGTGCGTTGGAGCTTCATGGGCGCTGCATTCTTCGACGTTTCCGCTCCGTTGTCAACTCGGCTGTTGCGCGCCGCCGGGAGGGTGACCTAGCCTCGGATTCTCGCCCGCTCCCTCGGGGGGCGCGGCTCGAAAGGAGCGATGGATGAACGTGGCGGTGGGCGCCGATCACGCCGGGTACCTCCTCAAGGAACGGGTGAAGAAGCATCTCGAGTCCCTGGGACACCGCGTGATCGACATGGGCACGAACTCCACGGAGTCGACGGACTATCCGCTCTACGCGATCCAGGTCGCCGAGGCGGTGCGGGACGGCCGGGCGGAACGGGGAGTGCTCGTCTGCGACTCGGGGAACGGCATCGCGATCGCGGCGAACAAGGTCGAGGGCATCCGGGCCGCGCTCGCGGTGAATGCGAGACACGCCGAGCTCTCGCGCCGCCACAACGACGCGAACGTCCTCGTCCTCGGTTCGATGCTCCTTCCCGAGAACGAGGAGGTTCCGACCCTCGACGCCTGGTTCACGGCGCCCTTCGACGGAGGACGGCACGCCCGCCGCGTCGGGCAGATCGTGGACTACGAGCGGACGCACCAGCGTCAGTCCTGACCGGAGCCATGGAGCGGCCGTGGTGCGCGTGAAGCCCATCCGTCAGACCGAGACTCCGGGCTCGGTCGAGCGAGCCTATGCTGCCGCGCTCGAGGAGCTGAGCGCCTCGGGCGCGATCCGCCGCCTCGCGAAGCAGGACCCGACCCTCTGGGGAACGCGGGGCGACCGTGTGGCGGTCGCGAAGAACCGTCTCGGCTGGGTGGACGCTCCCTCCTGGCTCGAGCCTCGCATCGGCGAGCTTCGCTCGTTCGCGACCCGGGTGCGCGACGAGGGATTCACGAGGGTCCTCCTCCTCGGCATGGGGGGCTCGAGCCTCGCGCCCGAGGTGCTCCAGAGCGTCTGCACCCCCGGACCCGGCGCTCCCACCCTCGACGTGCTCGACTCCACCGATCCCGTCGCCATCCAGAACATCGAGGAGGCGAGCCGTCTCGACCGCACGTGCTTCCTCGTCTCGAGCAAGTCCGGCGGCACCATCGAGACGATGAGCCAGCTCGCCTACTTTCGCGCGCGGCTGGAGGACTCCGGAGTCGAGGAGCCGGGATCGCGCTTCGCCGCCGTCACGGATCCGGGATCGCCCCTCGACGCGCTCGCGAAGGCGGCTGGATTCCGCGCCGTGTTCCGAAACCCCGCCGACGTGGGCGGCCGCTACTCGGCGCTCACGTATTTCGGGATGGTTCCCGCGGCGCTCCTCGGCCTCGACCTTCCCGGGCTCCACGCGCGCGCGGCCGAGGCGCGTCGCGAGTCGCTCGCCGAGCGCCCCGAGGAGAACGGAGCGCTCCGGCTCGCGGCGCTCCTCGCCGCCGCGGCGAGGGAGGGACGGGACAAGCTCACCATCGTCACCTCGTCCGCGCTCCGCCCGCTCGGCTACTGGATCGAGCAGCTCGTGGCCGAGAGCACGGGCAAGGACGGCGTGGGGATCATTCCCGTGGAGGGAGAGCCGCTCGGCCCGGCGCACCACTACGGCCCGGACCGGATCCTGCTCTCGATCTCCGTGGACGGCGAGCCGGATCCCGACGGCGACCGGCTCCTCACCGAGTGGACGCGGGGGGGGAACCCCGCCGTCCGGATCGAGCTCCCCGACCGGGACTCCGTGGCGGGCGAGTTCTACCGGTGGGAGGTCGCGACGGCGCTCGCGGGAGCGCTCCTCGACATCGACCCCTTCGACGAGCCGAACGTGCAGGAGAGCAAGGATGCGACGCGCGAGATCCTGGCCGAGCTCGAGCGCACGCGCGCGCTGCCGGGCGAGCACTTCCGGACGCACGCGGACGGCGTCGAGATCCATGCTCCGGACGAGCTCTGGTCGCGTCTCACGTCGGGCGTTCCCTCGATGCCGAGCCTCGAGCTGGTGCTGAACCGTTTCCTCGCGCTGGCGGGACCCGGCGACTACCTCGCGATCCTCGCCTATCTCGAGCGCACCGCGGCGACCGAGGCGTCGTTCGCGCTCCTGCGCCGCGCGATCCGGAACGCGATCCATCTTCCCGTGCTCCAGGGATACGGACCGCGCTATCTCCACTCGATCGGCCAGCTCTACAAGGGCGGCCCGCCCAGGGGTCTCTTCCTCGAGATCACGACGGCCGACCCGAGCGATCTCCCGATTCCCGGGAAGGCCTTCACGTTCGGGCAGCTCAAGACCGCGCAGGCGGTGGGCGACGTGCGCTCCCTGGAGAGGCACGGACGTCCGGCCCTGAGGCTCCATCTCGCGCGCGGGCTCGAGACAGGTCTCGCGTCGGTCACGCAGGCGGCCGAGCGAGCGGTGTCCGCGCTCTCCGCGATCTAGTCCTCGGCGCGGTCCGCTCCGTCGCGGACGAGGCCCAGGAACGCGAAGGCCAGCTCCCATTCGGACGAGCGGAGCGTGCTCCTCCCGTCCACGACGCGGCGCCACGTGAGGGAGAGCTCCGATCCCCCGCCCGTTCCGAGCGCGACGCTCGGGGCGATCCGGTGGTGATCCTGTCCTCCCAGACCCGGAGCGGGCGTCCCGCCCGCGGGCACGTCCGTGAGCTGACCTCGCGAGGAGAGCCCGTCGTAGCGAACGCGAACCATCAACCGCGGCCAGGGCTCGCTCCCCACCTCCACGTCCCAGTACGCCTCCTCCGGGATGCTCCCTCCGCGGATCCGGTATCCCACGGTGCCCTGCGCGTACCCCGAGAGCGACGAAAGGCCGGTTCCAAGGGAGACGGCCGTGCCGAGGTCCATGAAGCCGGTCCCGAGGAGCGGGTCCTCGACTCGATCCGGATCTCCGTAGAGCGGGAGGATCCATTCGGGCTCGAGCGACGCGCGCCAGCTTCCGCGGTGGAGCGGAACGCGGAATCCCAGACGCATCGCCCCGAGCCCGAAGGTCTCCCCTTCCAGGTCCGGAACGCCCGTGCGGCCCGTGGCCTCCTGGCGCGCGAGCTTGACGGGAATGCCCGCGACCAGCGTGATCGCGCGGTGGACTCCAACCTCGACGTACAGGGACGCCCAGAGCTCGCGGTAGGCCGGATCCCTGTAGAGGAGCGAATCCTGGATGGGGCCGACCACGCCCTCTTCGTCGTACATCTCGCTCGCGTCGAGCCACGCGGCGGACGCCTTGGCGTAGATCTCGCCCGGGTCCCGGGTCCAGGCGGCGCTCCATGCCGGCGCGGGCAGGATCAGCATGCCGAGCGCCAGGGCCGCGAAGCCGTGAGGGTGCGGGAACGATCTGGCAGCGGCGTAGGAGGCAGGCACCGCCTGAAGCGTAGGATTCCGAGAAGTGAGGGTCAACACGAGCCTTGCGCCCGCCGGGGACCCTTGCGCCCCCGGGAGCGATTCGGCATGATCGTTTGACGCGCTGCCGGCGCGGCCTCTCGCCTCGCCGGGCTGATCCGAGTCCAGGATCCCGTACGCGGGGTCGCTCAAGGAGGAACGCCATGCCCGCTCGCAAGAAGGCGTCACGGAAGGCGGCCCGGCCGGCCGCACGCAAGAAGTCCTCTCCTCGCGCGAAGGCCGCGCCGAAGAGGGCCGCGGCCCCGAAGAAGGCCGCCCCACGAACCAAGCCCGCCACGGCGGGATCCGCGCCGGGAATGACCGCGAGCGTTCCGAGCGCGATCGGCGCCATGGTGCACCATCTCGACTACACGACGCACGATCCGGACGGCGTTCGCCGCTTCTACACGCAGGTTCTCGGGTTCAGCAAGTTCGATCACGACGATCAGTTCAGCTATCTCTGGGTCCAGACCGGACCGAGCTCGAGCATCGGCTTCATGCCCCCGATGCCGGGCATGGGCGAGGCCAGCCCGGCCAAGGAGCCGACCCTCTACTTCATGGTGAAGGACGTCGACCGCGCCTATCAGGCCCTCTCCGCGAAGGGCGTGATGTTCGAGGGGCCGCCCGCGGACATGCCGTGGGGACACCGCGTCGTCCGCACGGCGGATCCCGAGGGTCGCACCGTGATGCTCGCGACCCGGAAGTCCTGATCGCATGCACGCGGCGGAGGAGAACGCCATGAAACGAACGCCCATCATCGCCCTGCACGAGCTCGGACAGAGCGTCTGGCTCGACAACATCAACGCGGGGCTCATCGAGTCGGGCGAGCTGCAACGCCTGATCTCGGAAGGCTCCGTCTACGGCGTCACCTCGAACCCGACGATCTTCAAGAACGCGATCGGCGCGGACGAGAGCTCCTACCCCGCCCAGATCTCGCGGCTGGCCTCGGAGGGAAGGTCCGCGGACGAGATCTTCGACGCCGTCTCGGCGCGCGACATCGTACGCACGGCGGATCTCCTCGCGGAGCGGTTCCGGAACGGGAACGGCCGCGACGGTTTCGTGAGCCTCGAGGTGAAACCCTCGCTGGCGCACGACACCGCGGGCACGATCGAGGAGGCGCGCCGGCTCTGGAAGCTGGTCGACCGCCCGAACCTCTTCGTCAAGATTCCCGCCACGAAGGAAGGCATCCCCGCGATCGAGACCATGATCTCGGAGGGCGTCAGCGTGAACGTGACGCTCCTCTTCTCGCGGCCTCAGTATGTCGAGGTGGCCGAAGCGTATCGCCGCGGGATCGAGCGGCGGATCCGCGCCGGGAAGCCGCTCGACGGTCTCCACTCGGTGGCGAGCCTCTTCGTGAGCCGGCTCGACACGGCGGTGGACAAGGAGCTCGACGCGCGCGCCGCGAAGGCGTCGGGCGAAGCGGAACGGCGCAAGCTCCTCGATCTCCGCGGAAAGGCCGCCGTCGCGAACGCGCTGGACGTGTGGGAGGAGTACCGCGAGCGGTTCTTCGGTCCGGCGTTCGACGACCTCCGCCGGGAGGGCGCGCGTCCGCAGTGGATCCTCTGGGCCAGTACGGGGACGAAGAATCCGTCGTACTCCGACACGAAGTACGTCGACGAGCTGGCCAGCCCCGACTCGATCAACACGATGCCCCGCGAGACCCTCGACGCGGTGCTGGATCACGGCAGGGTCGAAGGCAACCGCGTGGATCCCGCGGTCGAGCCGGCGCGCCGGACCCGCAAGGAGTTCGCGGATCTCGGGATCTCGCTCCAGGAGCGCTGCGACAAGCTGCTGGTGGAGGGCGTCGCCTCGTTCGCCAAGTCGTTCGACGAGATGATGGACGTCATCCGGGAGCGCTCGGCGGCCCTGGCTCACCGGCGCTGAGGCCGAGACTCTCGTGACCGCCCGGGGCGCGGACGCCGCCGCGCCGGCGCTCGAGCCGAATCCGTTTCGCGAGGGGAGCGTCACGCTCGACACGCCGGAGCCCTGCTCGATCGTGGTGTTCGGCGGCACGGGAGATCTCACGCGGCGGAAGCTGATCCCCGCCCTCCTCCGCCTCGCCGCGCTGAAGTGCCTCCACCCCAGGTCCGCGATCCTGGGCGTCGCGCGGCGCGAGATGACCGACGACGCCTTCCGCGAGGAGCTGCGGTCGGCCATGCTCGACCACGCGGGCGAAGCGCCCGGCTCCCACGTCGCGGAGTGGGAGCGCTTCGCGGACAGGATCCACTACCTCTCCGGATCGTTCGACGATCCCGCGCTCTACGACGCGCTTCGCGCGAAGCTCGAGGGGATCGAGCGGCAGCGAGGTCTCCCCGGCACGAGGCTCTACTACCTCGCGGTGCCTCCCGCTTCCTTCGGGCCCATCCTGCGTCAGCTCGGGGGTCCCGGGCTCGTGCGGCGCCACGGCGAGGGGCCGTGGACGCGCGTCGTGATCGAGAAGCCCTTCGGCCACGACCTCGAGTCCGCGCGCGAGCTGAACCGGCTCGTCCTCTCCGTCTTCGACGAGCGCCAGGTCTTCCGGATCGACCACTACCTCGGCAAGGAGTCCGTGCAGAACATCCTCGTCCTCCGCCTCGCGAACGGGATCTTCGAGCCGCTCTGGAGCAACCGCCACGTGGACCACGTGCAGATCACCGTGGCCGAATCGCTGGGCGTCGAGGGGCGCGCCGCCTACTACGAGCGGGCCGGCGTGTCGCGCGACATCCTCCAGAACCACTTGATGCAGCTCCTCGCGCTCACGGCCATGGAGCCTCCCGCGCGGTTCGACGCGGAATCCATCCGGGACGAGAAGGTCAAGGCGCTCCGCGCGCTCGCCCCGCTGTCTCCCGAGGACGCTTCCGCGCGGACGGTGCGCGCGCAGTACGAGTCCGGGGCGATCGCGGGCTCTCCCGTTCCGGCGTACCGCGAGGAGCCCGGCGTGGACCGCGCGAGCGAGACCGAGACCTACCTCGCGCTGAGGCTCGATCTCGAGAACTGGCGATGGGCCGGCGTGCCGTTCTACCTCCGAAGCGGCAAGCGGCTCCCCAAGCGAGCCACCGAGATCGATCTCGTGTTCCGGCATCCGCCCTACGCCCTCTTCCGCTCGGCGGGGATCCAGGGAATCGAGCCGAACGTGCTTCGCCTTCGCATCCAGCCCGACGAGGGCTGCTCGTTCACCTTCGGGTCGAAGTCTCCGGGCCAGGCGCTCCACATCGATCCGGTGCGGATGGACTTCTATTACCTGACGTCCTTCGGGGCGGACCCGCCCGAGGCGTACGAGCGGCTCCTCCTCGACGTGAATCGGGGCGATGCGACGCTGTTCGCCCGGAGGGACGAGGTGGAGCTGGCGTGGGAGGTCGTCGACTCGATCGCGAAGGGGTGGGAGACGCGCGGCGAGCCGCCGCTCGCGAGATACCCTGCGGGCCGCTGGGGACCGCGCGAGGCCGACGCGCTGATCCAGAGGGATGGACGGAAATGGCTCCGCCTGTAAGCGAGCTCGACCGCGACCTGCGGGCGATGTGGAAGTCGGCCTCCACCGCGCGCGAGGGGGCCGGCGGCATCTACCGCGCCGCGCTCTGCAATCTCGTGACCCCGGTCGATCCCGAGAGCCACCGGAGGTTCGCGCCGACGCTGGTCGAGGTGACGCGCCGCCATCCGTCGCGGCTGCTCCTCGTGGAGATCGATCACGGCGAGACGCCCCGCGAGCTGAGCGGCGAGGTCGCGGCGCTCTGCCATCTTCGGCCCGCGGGCGGCTACGTCTGCAGCGAGCAGATCGTGCTGCGCGGGGGCGCCGGGGCCGGTCCGCTCGTGCCGAGCGCGGTGCGATCGCTCCTGGTCGGGAATCTCCCGCTCACGCTCCTCGACCTCCGCACGGGACCGACGCCGGCGTGGGTCGAGGAGATCTCGGAGCGCGCGGACCTCAGGCTCATGGATTCCGCGAACCTCCCGCCCGGCGCGGACCGGCGGACGCTCTGGATGCGGATCGCCGAAGACGAGGAGGCACGGCTGCGGGACCTCTCCTGGTCGTGTCTCGCACCCTGGCGCGAGGCCGTGGCGGACGCCTTCGACACGAGCCGCCTCACGCCACGGCTCCAGGACGTGGGCGAGATCACGGTGGAAGTGGGAAGGGATGCGCCCTGCGGCCCGGGCGCTCCCCTGCTCGCCGGATGGATCGCCTCCCGGCTTCGGTGGAGCGCTCCCCGCGGAACCGGCGGTGAGACGCGGTTTCGAAAGCCGGACGGCGGCACGGGCGTGATCCGCGTCGCGCGCTCCGGCGCGCCCGGACGGGAACTCCTCCGCCTCGAGCTCGTCGCTCGCGAGCGAGGACGGCTGGACGTAGCGATGACGCACGCGCCCGGCGCTTCGGTCGCCACGGTCGAGGTCCGCGCTCCCGACCCGGGTCGGTACGAGATTCCGTTCGCCGCGCGCGACCTCGTTTCCTTGATCCTCACGGAGATGCACCGCCACCGGCCAAACCGCGTCCTGGGCGCGGCCGCGCGCGTCGCGGCGGAGATCTCGCTTCCCGACGAGGGGGTCGCGCGATGAGCGACGGTCCCGAGATCCGGATCGGCGAGACGCCCGATCACGCGGTGGAGCTCGCGGTCGAGGCGTGGCGGGAGGCGCTCGAGGGCGGCACGCCGGACGTGCCGCGCCGCGTTCTCCTGCCGGGCGGGTCCACCCCGGAGAGCCTCTATCGCACCCTGAGCGAGCCCGGGCGCTTCCCGGCGGCCTACTGGAGGACGATCGAGTGCTTCCTGGGAGACGAGCGATGCGTCGTGCCGGATCATCCCGAATCGAACTTCCGCATGATCCGCCGGTCGCTCCTGGAGCCGCTCGGGCCGAACGCTCCTCGCGTTCACCGCATACACGGTGAAGATTCCGATCCGGAGCACGCCGCGCGGGAGTACGAGACGCTGCTTCGCTCGCGGTTCCAGACACCGATGCGAACGATGCCCTCGTTCGACCTCGCCCTCCAGGGACTCGGCGCGGACGGGCATACGGCGTCCCTGTTCCCCGGGGCTGCTCCCGAGATCAAGCGCTTGGTGGTCGTCGCGACGCATCCGGGA
>DASTBC010000282.1 GCA_035712245.1 Candidatus Eisenbacteria bacterium | reverse complement strand
CAATGGGGCCGCGGCGCCGGCGGGCTCGAACTCGAGCGGGATCCCGCCGAACATCTTGGCGAAGAGGTTGTAGAGGGCGCCGCCGATCAGCCCGGAGAAGAAACCGATGAGGGCGTAGATGACCGGCATGAAGATCGCCATGACGAGGCTGAGGGCGCGGTGCTCGCCCGCCTCCGGTGAGAAGAGCGAGTAGATCAGCATGATCGGGGTGAGCACGATCCCGAGGACGAGGTACAGGATCGCCATCATCCTGCCGGCGGGCCACGGGGCGATTCTCATGAGGACGAGCTGCTTCATGTCTCCTCCTTTCATGGACGCGTCATCATCTCCTCGAGCCGGGCCTTCACCTCGGGCCACTCGTCGTCGATCACGCTGTAGAAGATCGTGTCGCGGGACACGCCGCGATCGCTCAGCATGTGCTTTCTCAGGATTCCCTCCTCGCGCGCGCCGATCCGGAGCATGGCGGCCCGGGAGCGCTCGTTCCGGACGTTGGTCTTGAGCTCGACCCTGCGGCACTCCCAGACCTCGAACGCATGGCGAAGCATGAGGTACTTGGCCTCGGTGTTCACGTGGGACCGCTGGAACTCGCGTCCCACCCACGTCCATCCGATCTCGACGCGCCGGTGCCTCGGCTCGATGTTGCCGAAGCGCGTGGATCCCGCGACCCGGCCCGAGATCCGATCGACGGTGGCGAAGGGCAGGGCGCGTCCCTCGGCCTGATCCCGGAGGGCCTCGTCGAGGTAGGCGCGGAGGTCCTCGGGCGTCTCGACCGCGTTCAAGGTCCAGCGCCAGAGGTCGGGATCGACGGCGATCGCGAGGAGCGGACCGAAGTGATGCTGGAGGTTGAGCGGCTCGAGGCGCACGCGAGCGCCGCTCAGGGTGACGGGAACGAACTCCGGCACGTGCGTCCCTCCGGCTCCGGCGGCGTCGCTCGCCCCGGGGCTCGCCTCCTGCCGGCCGGCTCTAGCGTCCGGCCATTGCCGCGGGCGGCCTGGCCTCCCGGCGTACGTTCTCTTCGCGCCCGGATCCGACGGACACGAGGCGGATCGGAACTCCGGCCATCTCCTCGAGGCGGTCGAGATACCGGCGCGCCTCCTTCGGGAGGTCGTCCCACTGGCGCGCGGAGGTCGTGGGCGTGCGCCAGCCGGGGAACCGCTCGGTCACCGGCTTCGCGGCCGTGAGGTCGGCCAGGGACTCCGGCATCTCGGTCACGCGCGAGCCGCGCACGTCGTACGCGGTCACCGCCTCGATCTCCGAGAGGCCGTCCAGCACGTCGAGCTTCGTGATCACGAGCTGCGTGAGCCCGTTCACGCGCGCCGCGTGCCGGATCGCGACCACGTCGAACCACCCGCAGCGGCGCGGGCGGCCCGTCGTGGCGCCGTACTCGCGCCCTTCCTCGCGGAGGCGCTGGGCCAGTTCGCCATGGATCTCCGACGGGAACGGACCGTTCCCGACGCGCGTCGCGTACGCCTTGGCCACGCCGATCACCTCGTCGATGTGGGTCGGCCCGATCCCGACGCCCGTGCAGGCGCCGCCGGAGACGGCGCTCGAGGAGGTCACGTAGGGATACGTTCCGTGGTCCACGTCCAGGTGGGTGCCCTGGGCGCCCTCGAGGAGGATGCGCTTCTTCCCGGCGATGGCCGCGTTGATCTCCCGGGAGACGTTGACCGTGATCGGCCGGAGGAGCGACGCGTCGGCCTCGCAGCGCTCGAGGACGGAGTCGATCGGATCCATCCCCTCCTCGGACCCCACGAGCCGCCGGGCCCGGTCGCGCAGCGCGCGCACGCGCTCCTCGCGGATCGCGGGATCCAGGAGATCGACCACGCGCATGCCCACGCGCCCGGCCTTGTCGGTGTACGAGGGCCCGATCCCCCGGCCGGTCGTGCCGATGGGAGTCGCGCCGGACTCGGCGTGGCGCTCGATCGCGCGGTGATCGGGGAGGATCACGTGGGCGGAGCCCGAGACGAAGAGCCGCCCGTCGGTGGAGATCCCCTGCGACACGAGCGTGTCACGCTCCTTCCGGAGCGCGTCGGGATCGATCACCACGCCGTTCCCGATGTAGCAGGTCGTGGACGGCCGAAGGATCCCCGAGGGGATCAGGTGGAGCACGAACTGACGGTCGCCGAAGCAGACCGTGTGTCCCGCGTTGGGACCGCCCTGGTAGCGGGCCACGACATCGACGTCCTCGCTCAGGAGGTCGACGATCTTCCCCTTCCCCTCGTCCCCCCACTGGGCTCCGACGATGACACGGCACGACATGGGCTTGCGTCTCCAACGTAAATGAAAAGACCGCGAGTCGGTCGGCCTCGCGGTGCTCAATGGCTCCGGGTCAGCCGCTCGAAGCTACCAAAGAGGCTGGGCTCCGTCAATGCGGGGCGCTCGGGCCCTGGAACCGCTAGGGATCGCTCCCGTTCCGGCGGAAGATCTCATGGAACGAAACCAGCGCCTCGTCCAGCGTCTCGACCACCACGGCCTTCGGGAGCTCCTCGCGTAGCTTTGCCACGGGCCGGAAGAGAATCGGGTGGTCCGCCATCTGGAGGAGCGTGAGATCGTTCAGGCTGTCCCCCATCCCGATCACCGCGAAGCCCGCGTTCCGGAACCCCTCGACGACCATCGCCTTCCGGCCGCGGATCCGGAGCTTCCACCCCACGATGTGGCCGTGCGCGTCGACCTCGAACCGGTTCGCGAAGAGGTTGAAGCCGCCGAGCCGCTCCAGCATGGGCTCCGCGAACTCGTGGAACGTGTCCGAGATGATCATCACCTGGCAGTGGCGCCGGATCCGGTGGAGGAACTCCTTGGAGCCGAGATAGGGATGCACCTGGTGCGCCACCGCCTGCACCTTCGCGAGCGTGAGCCCCGAGCGCGAGAGCGCGCCCACGCGCTGGTGCATGAGCTCGTCGAAGTCGCCCGTGTCGCGGGTCGTGAGGTGGAGCTCCGCCAGGCCGAAGTGGTCCCCCAGATGGGGCCAGATCTCGGGCGCCAGCACTCCTTCGAGGTCGATCGCGGCGATCATGGCGCGATTGTAGCACCCGCCACCCCGCCGCCCGTACCGCACGGTATCATGGTTGGATGGCGTGCCAGGCCGGCCCGCGAGGGGCCGGCCCCACGCGCCCCCATCAGGAGGGTTCCCTTCGTCCATGAGTGCTCGGGACCTGCGGCTCCAGACTTCGAGTGACACACCCGGCGCCGATCCCGGTCCTCTCCGCGGCGAGCTGCTCAGCGTCGAACACCTCGAGGAACGCGCCCGCGCGCTGGCTGCGAGCTACACCCTGGCCCGCAATCCGCGCCGCCGGCCGCGCCGCTTCCTGCCGCGCCTTCAGGAGAACGCCCGCGTCCTGCGCCGGTCGTACCAGGTGCTCGCGGCGGACGTGCGCCGGGGGAAGCCCGTCGCGCCGGCCGCGGAATGGCTGCTCGACAACTTCCACCTGGTGGAAGCGGAGTCCGGCGAGGTCCGAAAGAACCTGCCGCACCGCTACTACCTCGAGCTTCCCAAGCTGGCCTCACGAGAGCTCGCGGGCGTGGCCCGAGTGCACGCCATGGCGGTCGAGTTCATCCGCCATAGCGATGCCCGCTTCGACCTCCACCGGCTGACGCACTTCGTGAGCGCCTACCAAATGGTGGCGCCGCTCACCCTGGGCGAGCTCTGGGCATGGCCGAGCATGCTGAAGCTCACCCTGATCGAGAACCTGAGACGGTTGACGGATGAGGTCATGGAGAGCCGGGCCGGCGAGGCCGAGGCGGATCGATACTTCGAGCGATTCGAGTCCGCCGGCGGCACGGCCCCGCTGCCGCCGCTCCCCGAGGTCCTCTCGAACGGCTTCGTCGTTCAGCTGGTCCAGCGCATGCGCGAGCTGGGGCCGCGGATCGCGGAGCTGCGAATCGAGCTCGAGCGCCGGCTGCAGGCGACGGGCTTCAGCATCGACGAGGCCGTCCGCGCCGAGCACCAGCGGCAGACCATGGGACACGCGTCCATGGGCAACTCGATCACGAGCCTGCGCCTGGTGGCCACCGTCGACTGGAACCGAACGATCGAGCAAGTGAGCCTGATGGAACAGGTGCTCCAGCGCGATCCCGCCGGAGTCTACGGCCGCATGGACTTCGCGAGCCGGGACCGGTACCGCCAGGCCGTCGAGGAGCTGGCCGAGCCGAGCGGGGAAGCCCAGATCCGCGTCGCGCTGCGCGCGATCGAGAGCGCGCGACAGGCCGAGGAAGGACCGTCCGGCGAACCGGTCCGGCACATCGGGCACTACCTGATCGGCCCCGGACGGCGCGAGTTCGAATTCGACGTGGCCTACGTGCCGCGGCTCAAGCAGAGGATCCGCCGCTTCATCTTCGCCAACTGCCTGGCGTTCTACCTCGGCTCGATCGCCGCGTTCACGGCACTCGGCGTGGTCTTGGCCCTGTTCTACGCCGCGCGTCACGCCCCCTCCGCGTTGCTCCTGCCGTGGATCGGCCTGATCGCCGCCCTTCCCGCCAGCCAGATCGCCGTAGCCACCACTCAGTGGATCGTGCACCGCGTCGCCCGCCCGCGCCGCCTCCCCCGGATCGCGCTGCAGAACGGAGTGCCGGACGATGCACGCACCCTGGTCGTGGTTCCGGTGCTCCTGGACGGAGTCGAGACCACCCGCGCGCAGATCGAGCATCTCGAGGTGCAGGCGCTCGGGAACGTCGACCGGCGCGTCCATTTCGCGCTCCTCACGGATTTCCCCGACGCGACCGAGGCGGAGATGCCGGAGGACCAGGACGTGCTGGCCGCGGCCGTTTCCGGGATCGAAGCGCTCAACGCCCGACACGGAAACGGGGGCCACGACCGGTTCTATCTCTTCCATCGACCCCGGCTCTGGAACGAGCGAGAGGGCGTGTGGATGGGGTGGGAGCGGAAGCGCGGGAAGATCGAGGAGCTGAACGCCCTGCTCCGCGGCGCCTCGGACACGTCGTTCCAGGTGATGGTCGGCGACGGCTCGATCCTCGAGTCGATCCGCTACGTGATCACGCTGGACGCCGACACGCGTCTTCCCCGAGACGCCGCGAGCAAGCTCATCGGGGTCATCATCCACCCCCTCAATCGCCCCCACCTGGACCCGCACGTGCGCCGGGTGACCCGCGGCTACGGCATCCTCCAGCCCCGGGTGAGCGTCACCATGTCGAGCGCGGCGAGCTCCCTGTTCGCGAGGGTCTACGCCGGCCATACCGGCGTCGATCCCTATACGACCGCCGTCTCGGACGCCTACCAGGACCTGTTCAGCGAAGGGATCTTCACCGGCAAGGGTCTCTACGACGTCGACGCGTTCCGGGGCGCGCTCGAGGGCCGGGTCCCGGAGAACGCCCTCCTTTCCCACGACCTGTTCGAGGGTCTGCACGCACGAACCGCCCTGGTCTCGGACATCGAGGTCGTGGACGACTTCCCTTCCAGCGTGCTGGCCCACGCACGGCGCCAGCGCCGCTGGGTGCGTGGCGACTGGCAGATCCTCTCCTGGCTGTTCCCCTGGGTGCCCACGCGCGGCGGCCTCGAGCGCAACCGCCTCCCGGCGATCAGCCGGTGGAAGATCTTCGACAACCTCCGGCGAAGCCTCGTCGCGCCGGCCCTGCTCGCCCTCCTCGCGTCGGCGTGGACGTGGCTGCCCGGCGCCCCGTGGGCCTGGACCCTGGCGGCGATCGCGGTCGCGGCCATTCCGATCTTCCCCAAGCTGGCGCGCGCGCTGCGAGGGCCGGAACCGCACCAGCCGGTGGGCGTCTTCGTGCAGGACGTGCGCGAGGAGCTGGAGAAGGCCGGCGCACAGACGACGCTCGACCTGCTCCTTCTCGCCTACCACTCCTACGAGATGATCCACGCGATCGCGCTCACCCTGGTGCGACTCTTCGTCACGCGCCGGAAGATGCTCGAATGGGAGACCGCCGCGGCGGCCGCGGTGCGCTCCGCCGGACTGTCCGGCCGCAAGAGCGTGCACGCATTCGCGAACCACATGTGGGCCAGCCCGGCGGTGGCCGTCACGCTGTTCGCGGTCACGCTCATGGCACGTCCCGAGGCGCTGTGGAGCGCCGGTCCGCTGCTCCTTCTCTGGCTCTTCGCGCCCCTCGTCGCGTTCTGGCTGAGCCGGCCGGTTCGGGCTCGCGTGATCGCCCTCGACCCGGAGGATCGCCTCTATCTGCGGCAGATCGCCCACGAGACCTGGAAGTACTTCGAGACGTTCCAGAACGAGTCGGAGCACTGGCTTCCGCCCGACAACGTCCAGGAGAAGCCGACCCCGAGGACGGCCCACCGCACGTCACCGACGAACATCGGCATGGCCCTCCTCGCCACCCTGTCGGCGCACGACCTCGACTTCCTCGAGGAGCCGGCCGCGCTCGAGCGGCTCGAGCGGACGATCACGACGCTCGAAGGGCTCGAGAAGCACGAGGGTCACCTGCTGAACTGGTACGACACGACGAGCCTGGCCCCGCTCCAGCCCCGCTACGTGTCGACCGTGGACAGCGCCAACCTGGCGGGTGCCCTGCTGGCCGTGGCGCAGGGAGTCCGGAGACTCGACGGAAACCGGGCCGAGTCTCTCGCCGCCCGGGCCGAGGCGCTCGTGGAAGCCATGAACTTCGCGTTCCTCTACGACCGGCAGCGCCGGATCTTCTCCATCGGGTTCCGTCTCGCCGACATGGAAGGGCCGGGGCGCCTCGACACCTCGTACTACGACCTGCTCGCCTCCGAAGCCCGGCTCGCGAGCTTCCTCGCGATCGCCAAGGGCGACGTCCCCCAGGAGCACTGGTTCCAGCTCGGACGCGCGCTCGTCGGTGTCGGCGGGACCCCCACCCTGGTGTCCTGGAGCGGCTCCATGTTCGAGTACCTGATGCCGCTCCTCCTGATGCGAAGCTATCCGGACACGCTGCTGCATCGGACGTGCGAGGCCGCCGTCCACGCGCAGATCCAGTACGGCCGCCACCACGGTGTCCCCTGGGGCATCTCGGAGTCCGGGTTCAACGTCATGGACCGCCACGGCAGCTACCAGTACAAGGCGTTCGGCGTGCCGGAGCTGGGACTGAAACGAGGACTCACGGAGGACCTGGTCGTGGCGCCGTACGCGACCGCACTCGCGGCCATGGTCGATCCCGCCGCGGCGGCGGCCAATCTGCGGCACCTCGCGCGCGAGGGGGCCCAGGGGCGGTACGGATTCTACGAAGCGATCGATTACACGCCCCGGGAGCACCAGCAGCCCGAGGCGGACGGCGCGACCCATCGCCCCCGGGGCGTGCCGGTCGAGGCGTACTTCGCCCACCACCAGGGGATGGTCCTCGTCTCGCTCGCCAACGCCATCCTGAACGACAGGACGGTCTCCCGCTTCCACGCGGAGGCGCGGATCCAGGCGACCGAGCTCTTGCTTCAAGAGAGGGTGCCCCGCTTCGTGCCCGTCACCCGGCCGAGGCCGATCGAGGTGACCCACGTCGCCGCCGCGGTCCTCCCGCTCGTGCCGCGGCGGTTCCGGACGCCTCACACGCGATATCCCCACGCGGCCTTCCTGTCGAACGGACGCTACGTCACCGTCGTCACCAACGCGGGCGGCGGCTCCAGCACCTGCCGAGGACTCGCGGTCACGCGCCGTCGGGAGGATCCGACCTGCGACCCGGGAGGACAGTACCTGTATCTCCGCGACGTCCGGAGCGGCGCGGTCTGGTCGGCCATGTACCACCCGATGCGCCGTGAGCCGAGCGAATACCGGACCACGTTCTTTGCGGACAAGGTCGTGGTCCAGCAGCGCACGGAGGAGATCGACACGCTGCTCGAGATCGCCGTCTCATCCGAGGACGACGTCGAGGTGCGCCGGCTGTCGCTCACGAATCGAAGTCCGCACCTGCGCGAGATCGAGATCACGAGCTATGTCGAGGTGGCGCTCGTGCCTCCGGCGGACGATCTCGCCCATCCGGCGTTCGGGAAGCTCTTCCTCGAGACCGAGTGCCGCCCCGAGACCGCCTCGCTCCTGTGCGGGAGGCGGAAGCGGTCCGCGGAGGAGCCGGGCGCGTGGGCGGTCCACGTGCTGAGCCTGGAGGGCCGCACGCAGAGCGGGGTGGAATGGGAGACGGACCGGATGCGATTCCTGGGGCGCGGACGTGGACCCGACGATCCGATCGCCATGGACGGACGGCCCCTCTCCGGAACGACGGGCGCCACGCTCGATCCGATCCTGTCCCTCCGTCAGCGGATCCGGCTCGCACCGGGTGGATTCGCGCGCCTCGCGTTCGCGACCGGAATGGCCGCGGACCGGGACGCCGCGGTCGCTCTCTGCATGAAGTACGCGGATCCGACGTCGGCTCCCCGGACCTTCGCGCTGGCCTCGACCCAGCTCGCGATCTGGCTCCGTCACCTGGACGTCTCGGTGGAGCAGGCCCAGCTCTACGAGCGACTCGCGTCGCGCGTTTTCCACATGGACCGCTCTCTGACCGCCGACGCCGCGATTCTCTCGCGCAACACGCTCGGCCAACCCGGCCTCTGGACCCACGGCATCTCGGGGGACCTCCCGATCCTGCTCGTTCGGGTGCTCGAGTCGGACGACGTCGGTCTCGTCCGCGACGTCCTTCGGGCTCAGGACTACTGGCGGCTCAAGGGGCTGAACGCGGACGTCGTGATCCTGAACGAGCATCCGGTGAGCTATCGGAACGAGGTCCACGAGCAGCTCGGGGCGCTCCTCGAGAGCGGCCCCTGGGGAGCGTGGAAGGATCGCCCGGGCGGAGCCTATCTGGTCACGGCGGACGGCATGAGCGACGCGAGCCGCGCCCTCCTCCTGACCGTGGCGCGTGCGGTGCTGCGGGGCGACGGCGGGACGATCGAGGACCACCTGGATCGGCAGTACCCCGAGCCGGTGGCACACCCGGCTCTCGAGATCACGACCGTCCGCGAGGAGCGCCCGGAGGACGCGCGGGCGGAGATCGAGGTGCCGGAGCTCGTGTTCTGGAACGGGCGCGGGGGCTTCACGCCCGGCGGAGAGGAGTACGTGATCGTGCTGAACGGCACGGAGGAGACGCCGCTCCCGTGGGCGAACGTCCTCGCGAACCCGGAGTTCGGGAGCGTGGTCACCGCGGCCGGGTTCTCCTACACCTGGTCCGGGAACAGCCGGGAGAACCGGCTCACCCCGTTCTCGAACGATCCGGTCACCGAAGTCACCGGGGAAGCGATCTACCTGCGCGACGACGGCACGGGCGAGGCGTGGGGCGCGACTCCGGGCGCGATGCGCCGCCGCGGCGACGGAGGGCGATGGATCGTGCGCCACGGCGCCGGCGTGACTCGCTACTTCCACCGCGAACGGGGCGTGCGCCAGGAGCTCACGGTCTTCGTGCATCCGTCCGATCCGGTGCGCTTCGCCTTGCTCACGATCACGAATCAGACCGGTGAGGGCAGGCGCCTCAGCGTCTTCGCCTACAACGACTGGAGGCTCTCCCCGCCCCGGGAAGGCGAGCACCGTCACGTGCGCACCGAGATCGATCCGGAGACCTCCGCGATCCTCGCCGAGAACCCCTACAACCAGGAGTTCCCGGGGCGGGTCGCGTTCGCGCACGCGGGCGCGGTGCGATCGGCGACCGGCGACCGTGTGGAGTTCGTGGGCCGGAACGGCACCCTGGCCAAGCCGGCCGCGCTCGGACACGCCGCGCTCTCGGGCGCATTCGGCGCGGGGCTCGATCCGTGCGCCGCGCTGCACGTGTCGTTCGATCTGGCAGAGGGTGAAACCCGGCAGATCGTCTTCCTGCTCGGCCAGGGCAAGGACAGGGCCTCCGCGCTGGAACTCGTCCGCGCCCACGGATCGGCCTCCGCGGCGCTCGCGGCGCTCCAGCAGATCGAACGCAGCTGGGGTCGAATGCTCGGAGCCGTCGAGGTCCACACGCCGGACGACTCCTTCGATCTCATGATGAACCGCTGGCTCCTCTACCAGTGCATTTCGAGCCGACTGTGGGCCCGCACCGCCTTCTATCAGCCGGGCGGCGCGTTCGGCTTCCGGGATCAGCTTCAGGATGTGATGGCGCTGAGTTTCGCGGAGCCCGCGCTCTACCGCGATCACCTGCTGCGCGCCGCCGGCAGGCAGTTCCTCGAGGGAGACGTGCAGCACTGGTGGCACGCGCACTCGGGGGCGGGGGTGCGGACCCGCTGCTCGGACGACCTCCTGTGGCTGCCGTTCGTCGCCTCGAGTTACGTGACCGCCACGGGCGACGCCTCGGTTCTGGACGAAACGCCGCCGTTTCTCGAAGCTCCTCCGCTCGGCCCCGACGAGCACGAAGCCTATGGCCACCCGCACACGTCGCACGAGAGGGGGACGGTCTACGAGCACTGCGTCCGGGCGATCGACCGGAGCCTGACCTCGGGGCCGCACGGCCTACCCCTGATCGGAAGCGGCGACTGGAACGACGGAATGAGCCGCGTCGGCCGGCAGGGCCATGGCGAGAGCGTCTGGCTCGCATGGTTCCAGTCGAGGATCCTCCGGGAATTCGCCGACCTGGCGGAGCGGCGCGGCGACGAGTCTCGCGCGGCGCGCTACCGGTCCGAGCTCGCCCGCCTGAAGGTCGTGATCGAACAGGCGTGGGACGGAGACTGGTACCGGCGCGCCTACTTCGACGACGGCACCCCGCTCGGCTCGGCGCAGAACGACGAGTGCCGAATCGACTCGATCGCGCAGTCCTGGGCGGTGCTCTCCGGCACGGCCCCACCCGCGCGTTCCGAGCGGGCCATGGATTCCGTGCGGAGCCACCTGATCCGGAGGGACAGCCGCGTCGTCCTGCTCCTGAGCCCGCCGTTCGACGCGTCGTCGCTGGATCCGGGCTACATCCGGGGCTACATCCCGGGGATCCGCGAGAACGGCGGCCAGTACACCCACGCCGCGCTCTGGGCCGTGATGGCGGTCGCGAGGCTCGGAAGCGGCGACGAGGCGGTCGAGCTGTTCCACCTTCTCAATCCGATCAATCACGCGCGCACCGGAGCCGGGGTCAACGCGTACAAGGTGGAGCCCTACGTCGTCGCCGCCGATGTGTACGCCCACCCGGCGCACGCCGGGCGCGGCGGCTGGACGTGGTACACGGGCTCGGCCGCGTGGATGTATCGAACCGGCCTCGAGTCGATCCTCGGAATCGAACGACGGGGGGCGAGCCTTGCGCTGAACCCCTGCATTCCGTTCTCGTGGCCCGGGTTCACGGTCGTGCTCCGGTTCGGGGCGTCTCGCTACGAGATCACTGTCGAGAACCCACAGAACCGATGCCGCGGGATCTCGGAGGCGTGGCTGGACGGGATCGAGGTCGATCCGTCGAGGATCCCGCTACGCGACGACGGCGGAGATCATCACGTGCGCGCGGTCATCGGCGAGGCCATCGCCGTGAAGGCAGGTTCCATGGGAGGTCGCTCAGCGTCTCGGAAGCAGCGGAGGGACGGCGGGTAATGTCGGGACGGACCCCAATCGCTACACATCCCTCAGCCCTTCGAACAGATTCCGCAACGGCGGCTTGTGGTCCTCGCGATAGATCTCGAACTGGACATCCTTGCCGAACACGTCGTGGATCTTGGTCTCCGCGATGATGTCCGCGTACGTCACGTAGCAGTCGAGCGCCTTGTGAAATCGCTCCATGTCGGCATCCGTCACGTCGAACGCGCAGTCGATCTCCTCGGGCTTGGTCGCGTTCACGTGCCACGGGAACGCGGCGGGCGCCTGGACCAACGTGAAGAACGCCAGCCGCTGCAGCCAGGGATGCTCCGACCCGCGAAGCTCCAGATAGACCCGCGTGACCGCGGCGTATCCCACGATGTGGTCATGAAAGCCGCTGATCCCATGCACCGGGAACGTCACGAGCACGTGCGGCTTGACGAGGAGCACTTCCTCCCGAATGGCGCCTTCAATGACCCACGGATCCAGCTCCTTCAACTTGCCATCCGGGAGGTCCAGCACCCTCATGTCCGCCAGCTCGAGCGTCCGCTTCACATCGAGCATCTCCCGATGCCGTGCGGCTCCCATCTCTTCGATCGTCCATCCGAACTTGTGCCGAACCTTGGTCGCTTCGCCGCGCGTGAGGGTCAAGAGGTGCACGTCGTGACCCTCGCGTCGTTGCGCCGCCATGGCGCGCGCGGGCCCAAAGGACTCGTCGTCCGGGTGAGGAAAGACATACAGGATGCGCACGGTGGCTCCTCGACCCCTCGGTGGGGCCTGATGTGACGCGTCGATGTTCGGAACTCTACGAACTCCCTCCGGATTTGGTCTCGACGGAGACCGGATCGCGGAGCGAGACTCTCATCTTCTGCCCGGCCGGAAGGACGATCTGGTCGCCCTTCGTGGCGACGGCCACGCCCGTACCGACGACCGCCCCGACCGCGGCGCCCTTCGCGATGTCGTCCTTGCCGCCCAGGATTCCTCCGATGACTCCACCCGCGACGGCGCCTCCGCCGATCTCGATCGCGCTCTCCTTGGCATCACCCTTGCCCTCGAGTCGCATGGGCACGGCGGAGATCGCGTAGCTCGTTCCGCCCGGCAGGACGAGCTCGGTGAAGCGAAGCGTCAGCTCGGCTCCTCCCGCCACCCGCCCGGCCGGATCGACGTGCGTGATCTCGCCATGGATCGTCGCGCCGGCCGGCACCACGGTGACTCCATCGACCCGGATATCTTCCAGGGTGCGAAGCGTCACCTTGTCGCCGGCGTGATTCTTCCCGGTGTCGACCGTGCTCTGGAGGGCGGCAACGATATCGGTGCCCGCGGCCAGAACCGCAACCGTGTCGACTTCCGCGACGGCCTTCTGCTGTCCACATCCGGTCGCCCAGATGGCGATGGCCCACAGCGCGGCGACCGCAAGCGCGCGTTGAATTCCACTTCTCGATCTCGCGTTTCTCATGAACGACCCCTCTCGTTGGATTCCGTAGTTCCTCGTCCGCCTCGTCGTTGAGGACCGGCCACGATCTCGCGATCGTGACCGATCCCACGGGGAGAGGCGCTTGCTGGGGCGGGATGTCGTGTTCGGCGGCGCCTCCCCGAATTCGTTAGGCTCTCGCGACCATCGGCTTCTCGTGCGTGAACCAGTCAGCGACGTCGCTCAGCTGGGGCACGTCGACGGTCAGCTTCTTCTCGGCCTTCACCTCGCCCAGGCGCTTCACCAGGGATTCCGGCGTGTACTCGAACAGGCTCTTCGGCCCGTCGATGCCGGCGGCCAGCATCGCCGCGACGTACTTCGTCCCGACGTTGTTCACCCGTGCCAGGCGGGCCATCGACGCGAGCTTCGCGAACTGTTCGAGACTGAGACCCGTCTTCTCCACGAGCGACCGACGCCCGAGCTCATCCGCCCAGATCCGCATCATGTCGTCGGTGGTCTCGATGCCGACCCCGCGGAGCTTCGTGACGTGATCGTGTTCGATTCCCGGGAATTCGCTGAACTTGTACGTCATGTTTCTGATCCTTCCCGGCCCATGGCCAACGCACGCGCGATCTCTCGAGACAGGCGGAGCCTGTCCTCGGAGACCGAGGGAACGGTCTCTGGCGGGGTGACACCCCGGAGGCATGAACCAGTATGGGAGGGGATGCGGCGGGAGCCGATTCGACTGAGGACGACTGGAGACCTGGTGGTCTCCGAATCGCGGGCGCTCCACCGTTTGGACTCGCGCGCGGTCTGTCCGCGGACACGAGGTTCGGCCACCGAGAAGCCTGGGGGCCTGGGGCACGTTGTGAAAGGCTGCGGCAGGATGCGAGTGGACTTTTGCTGCCTGCTACGAAACGTACCGTACCCCGGCCGCGGTCACCCAGTCAACCTAAATCGCCCTCGAGTGTCGAATCGCTGCGGTTCTTGCATGCGATCTAGGAGCAGACCTAGGCCCTTCTCCTTCCGGTGACCTGGACGCAGGTTATGGTGCTCGCAGATGGTTTTCAAGGAAGTCAGGGCCCCAGCTACAACATGCCGCTACGCAATTGAAAGGAGTTTGACGTGAAGACCCATCGTTTCACGATCGCGATGTTGATCGCGACCGGTATCGCTGCATTCTCGTGCGCGGGTCCGAGAGATTTCAGGCTCACGACGAGTCCGGACATCCCGGCCGCACAAGGGACGGCCACGATCGTCACGACCGACAACGCCAACACCAAGATCGACCTGGCGGTCGAGCACATGGCATCGCCGGAGCGCGTCGCCCCGGGCACGACGGTCTACATCGTCTGGGTTCGCGGAAACGAGTCAGGCGCGCAGCCGCAGAGCCTCGGCGCTCTCCGAGTGGACGACGACCTGAAGGGCAGCATCTCGGCCCTGACGCCTCTTCGCGCGTTCGAGCTCTACGTGACCGCGGAGCCGTCGCAAATGACCACGGTGCCCACGGGAAAGACCCTGATGACCACCACCGTTGCAATGAAATAGGCGGCTGACACATAGAAACCTGGGGGGCTAAGCTACGCGTCTATGCTGCTTTCCCCCCGGACCCGCCTCGGCACCTACGAGATCCTCTCGCTCCTGGGAACCGGAGGAATGGGAGAGGTCTACCGGGCCAAGGATCTGCGTCTTGGCCGCGAGGTGGCGGTCAAGGTGCTGCCGCCGGAGGTGGCGACCTCCCCGGACCGCCTCGCCCGGTTCGAGCGTGAGGCGCGCACCGTCGCCGGACTCAACCATCCCAATATCGTCACGCTTCATTCGGTCGAGGAGGAGGACGGCATCCGGTTCCTCACGATGGAGCTCGTCGAAGGCCAGAGCCTCGCCGACCTGATTCCTTCAGGGGGGCTTCCCCTCCCGCGCGTCCTGGAGCTCTCGATTCCGCTCGCAGACGCCCTGGTCGCTGCCCATGGACGTGGCGTGATCCACCGGGATCTCAAGCCGGCGAACGTGATGGTGACCCGGGACGGACGTGTGAAGGTGCTGGACTTTGGTCTCGCGAAGATGACGGATGCCGGGAAACCCGATCACGGCGTCACGGCCCCAACGTTGGACACTCCCATCTCCGGTGTCGGTCAGGTGCTCGGCACGGCTCCGTACATGGCCCCGGAGCAGATTCGCGGCGAATCGGCGGATGCTCGAACGGATCTCTTTGCTCTGGGCATCATCCTGTACGAGCTGACGACAGGCCGCCGGCCCTTCTCAGGTGCCACTTCGGCGGACGTGATCTCCGCGATCCTCCGTGATACGCCGGAACCGCTGACCCGGGCTCGTGGGGACTCTCCTCTCGAGCTGGAGCGCCTCGTGAGCCGCTGCCTGGAGAAGAATCCCCGGGAGCGGTCCCAGTCCGCCTTCGACGTATCGAACGAGCTACACCGACTGAAGCGCGACCTGGAGCGAGCGACATCGGAGAAGGGTCCTTACCGGGTCGCCTCCATTGCCGTGCTCCCCTTCGTGAACCGAAGCGCGAGCGCCGAGGACGAGTATTTCTCGGAAGGCCTCGCCGATGAGCTGCTCAACGTGCTGGCGAAGATCCGGGGCCTGCGAGTCGCCGCGCGCACGTCCTCGTTCTATTTCAAGGGCAAGGACAGGACGATCGCGGAGATCGGGAGCGCGCTGAACGTCGCCACCATCCTCGAGGGAACCGTCCGCAAGGCGGGAGCCCGGGTTCGAATCTCGGTACAGCTGGTGAAGGTCTCGGACGGATATCACCTCTGGACGGAGACGTACGACCGGACCCTCGAGGACATCTTCGCGGTGCAGGACGACATCGCACAGTCGGTGGTGAAGGAGCTGCGGACCGCGCTCCTGGGCGAGGAACCGGGTTCGGATGCGCGCGGCCAGGCGAGGGCTGAGGTGGCCCTGGCCGCCAGGGGACGCGCGACCGATCCAGAGGCCTACCGGCTCTATCTCCTCGGG
This sequence comes from Candidatus Eisenbacteria bacterium, assembly GCA_035712245.1. GTDB lineage: Bacteria > Eisenbacteria > RBG-16-71-46 > SZUA-252 > SZUA-252 > WS-9. The sequence goes on along the minus strand of DASTBC010000282.1, from coordinate 9,130 downwards.
AGGCACCTGATCGACCGCTATACCCGCGAGGACACGGCGAGGGGTATCGAGCATCTGAACGCGGCACTGGCCAGGAACCCGGACTTCGCGCTGGCCTGGGCCGAACGGGCTCGTGCCTACTTCAACGAAGCCAGCTTTGGCTGGGCACCGGTTGTCGAGGGCTCGGGCCGTGCGCGGGAAGCGGTGGACCGAGCACTCGAGCTCGAGCCGAATCTGGCGGAGGGGCATGCGCGTCGGGGCTGGATCCAGGCAACGTTCGACTGGGACTGGCGCGGGGCGGAAGCCTCGTTCCGACGGGCGATGGAGGCTGCGCCGGGGAACTTCGCCGTCCTCCGCGGCGCCGCCTCCCTGGCGCACTTCCGAGGACGCCTGGACGAGGCGATCGAACTCTTCGGGCGAGCCCTGGAGCAGGATCCATTGAGTGCGGGGACGCACAACGGCCTCGGTATCGCCCTACTGCACGCGGATCGTGACCAAGAAGCAGAGGCCGTCTTCCGGAAGTCAGTGGAGCTCGCTCCACGCGGAGGCATCGCGCGCTCCAGTCTCGCCGTGACCCTATGTCGCCAGAACCGCGGAGAGGAGGCGCTCGTCGAGGCAATGCGAGAGCCGGAGGAGGCGTACCGGCTCCATGCGCTCGCCATCGTCCATCACGCGCGAGGCCAGGAAGCCGAGTCGAGGGCGGCGCTCGACCGATTGATCGAGGGATACGCGGACTCGATGGCGTATCAGATCGCCGAGGCGCATGGAGCCCGGAACGAGCTGGACGCTGCGTCCGAGTGGCTCGACCGGGCGTTCGTGCAGCGCGATGGAGGGCTCACCGTCGTGAGGACCACACCGCATCTCCGCGCCCTTCACGGAAGTCCGCGCTGGGCGGCGTTCCTCGAGAAGATGGACCTGTCGGATCGGACTCGCGCGCCGTAACGAAGGACGGCCGGAGCGCCCGCCCTTCGGTCCCTCCGTCAGGGATCCACAGGCGCCGGAGCCGTGGCGTCGCGGGGCAGGAGAACGCGAAACGTCGTCCCCTCGCTCTCCGAGGTGACGGCGATCGACCCGCCGTGCAAGCGGGCGATCTCCTGCGCGATGAAGAGCCCCAGGCCGAGCCCTTGAGACTGGGAGCGGTGCGCCGTGCGCACCCGGCGGAACGCCTCGAAGATGAACGGCAGCACCGCAGGCGGAATGGGCGCACCTCGATTCGTGACCTCGATCAGGACTTCGGTCTCTCCACCGTCGATCCGGAGGTCGATCGCCGATCGCGGCTCGCCATGCTGGACGGCATTGCCGACGAGATTGGCGAGCAACTGGTAGATCCGGTCACGGTCCCAGACACCGGTCAAGTCCCCCTGTACGTCCACCCGCAGCGGCCTGTCCGGGTGCGTGAGCTCCGTCTCGCCGATCACCTGGCGACAAACATCCGTCAGATCGAAGCGCTTGGGGTCGATCGAGATGCCCGCGCCCAGGCGGCTCCTGGTGAGATCGAGCAGTTGGTCGATCAACCGTACCGCCGACACCGAGCTCCTCGCGATCTTCCTCGCCACCTCGGTCTCCATCTCGCCGAGGCCCGGGCGTTGAAGCAGAATGGTCGCCCCCATGTGGATCGTGTTCAGCGGGCTCCGAAGGTCGTGGCTGATGATCCCGATGAGCTGCTCCCGGAACTCCCCGATCTCGTCGAGGCGCGATCGCTCCAGCGCGGCGGCGGCCTGATCCGCCAGCGCCGACAGGATCCATTCGTCCTCCTCCGAACCGACCGAAGATGTCGACCGGATCACGACGAGGAGTCCCTTGATGGCGCCTGCCACGACCAGCGGCACCCCGAGAAAGCACTCAGGCCGCGCGCCGAGTAGCCCCGTGAGGCGCGGGACCAACTTCTCGCTCAGCGGCTCGTGAAAGCGCTCCGACAGGTCCCCGACTCCGTGCGACGCGCGCATGGACAGCAGGCCGTCATCGTCCGCCACCAAGAGAAGCGCCTTCTCCGCCGCGAGGAGGTCGGCGGCGCGGGCGACCGTCAGCTCGAACACCTCCTCGAGCGTTGCCGCATAGGTGAGGGCTCGGCTGACTTCGGTGAGCTTCCGGATCTGCTGTGCCCGGTGCTGTTCGCCCGGAATGGAGAGCTTCACTCGCGTGTCTCGGCGACGCGAAGTCCCCTGCCATCGATGGTTACCGGGCGCGCCTGAAGATCGTGGGCGGTGCCCCTCGCCTTCGCGATACGGATCTTCCTCGCGACGACCCCTTCGCTCGCCCGGATGTCGAGAAAGACGATCGCGTCCGTCATGTGGCTGAGCCGGCCTTGATTCTCGTCCCTGGCCATGAGGGGTGGATCCGTCTCGAGCGTGAGTATGCTGCTCACACCCATCACCGCGAAATGCTGCACGAGGGCATACACGTAACCATGCATGCGGGTGGGATCGCTCGCGGCGATGGCCAAATCTCCGAGCGCGTCGATGACCAGGCGACGGATCCGGTTCCGGCGAAGCGCCTGGAAGATGCTGACGACGATACGATCGATGGGGAGCTCGACCGCCGAATAGTAGAGCAGCTCCAATCGTCCGCGCGTGTCATCGTCGAGCTTGCCACCGATCTCCTCCAGCTGGTGCGCGAGCTGCGTGGGATTCTCCTGGAAGTTGACCAGCAGACACCGTTCGCCCCGGCGGAGACCGTCCAGGACGAACTGAATTCCCATCGTCGTCTTGCCGGAGCCGGTGGGTCCTGCGACGAGTGTGGCGCTCCCGCCCCAGAAGCCACCCCCGAGCATCGAGTCGAGCCCCGGCACACCCGACGGAGTCCGGCCGACATCCCGCTTGTAGGACGCCGCTTCGACCGGACTGACGAGTCGCGGATACACCTGTAAGCCTGCCGCCGTGATCTCGAAGGCGTGAGACCCCTCGCGGTACGAGCTGCCGCGGAGCTTGAGCACGCGGACGTACCGCTCGTCGCGCGTCCCGAGGGAGTTCCTCGCCAGTTCGATGATTCCGTCCGCCACGGCGAACTCGGGGAACTTGTCGATGTCTTCGTGCCGGTACTCTCCGACGAGAAGGACGGTTGTGCTGTACGCCGCGAAGAGCCCCGCGAGCTCGTGCAGCATCAGCCGTATCTCCTGGGGTGACGATGCCAGGTCGTGGATCGCCTTGAAGGAGTCGATCACGATGACACTCGGCGACAGTGTCTTGATCGCGTCCTTGAGCCTCGGTACCAGGGCCCCAACGCCGTTCGCCGCCAGAGTGTCACCGAAACTGTCGTACTGGACGATGCTGCCCAGCTTGGCCGCGTCGTAGAAGTGAAATTGTTGAAGGTACCGGATCACCTTGTCGAGCGGCTCGGAGAGCGTCGTGAGGTAGAGGATCGGTCGCCGCTCGTCGACCGCGTTGGCGAAGATGAACTCCTCGGCGAGGGCCGTCTTGCCCGATCCCGGCGTGCCCATGATGATGTTGATCGAGTTCTCCGGAATGCCGCCATCGAGGATCTCATCGAGCTCGCGGTTGCCGGTCGTGAGACGCCTTACCGGAGCGGCCACGTCATGAGGCATGTTGAGTTCTCCTGATTCGTGCGATTCGCGCGTCGAGGAGCTCTCTCACCGTGTTGATCAGCGTGTTTTCGGCGAGAGGCTTCAAGAGGAAGGCATCGGCACCCGCCTCTCGCGCCCTGCCCTCCGCTGCCAGGATGCTGAAGATCAGGACGGAGGTCTCGCGCGTTCGGGTGTCCGCCTTGATCCGGCGACAGAGCGACAGCCCGTCGAGTGCTGGGACGAGAATCTCGGTGATGATGATGTCCGGGGGCGTCTTCAGGGCCTGCTGCAGGGCGCCGTTACCATCCTCGGCGAATCCAACGGAGTAACCGGCCTGATGCAGGAAGTGCGACTCGAGATCTCGGATGTGTGGATCGCGGTCCACGACCAGGATGATCGCCTTGCCCTTTTTCTCCGACGCGGGCTCTTCCGCCATTCTCTCCACTCACGCAGTTCTACGGAATGTCCCGCCAGAGGGCTCAGGGATCGATAAAGACTATCAGTCGAGAGATCATCGGTTCCAAGCAATTCGCCAGAGATCGACGACTCGTGGGATACGTGGAAGTATGAACGGCACAACGACCCCCTCGACAGTCCGCCAGATGTGCAGAGGCCCCAGCGGCATACACCGCCGGGGCCTCACCATCAGGTACCCGCGCTTCCTGCGGGCCCTCCAACAGGGCTCGCCGAGCGAGCACGCGGGGATGCAGGCCTATTTAGTTCTTCTTGCTCTCCGCCGAGGCGGTCGAAGCGACGGCCATGTGGTTCTCGATCATGTGCTGCCCGACCATTCCCGCGTAGACCTCCTCCGGCATCGGCGCGAGGGTGACGACGATCTGCTGCTCGGCTCCCCCGCGAAGCACCGAATAGGTGACCTGGGAGCCGGGCTTCCACTCACCCTTGGCCTTCTTGACCGCTTCCTTGTCGGACATCTTCGCGCCGTTCATCGAGACGAGGATGTCGCCGACCTGGAAGCCGGACTTCTCCGCGGGACTTCCGGCGGCCACGGACTTCACGACCAGATCCCCCTTGTCGTTCGCCTCGTACTTGACCCCGTGCCAACCCTTCTCCTTGTACGAGGAAAAGTGATTCAGGCACGTCTGAGCGTCGGCCGTGCACTTCTCTCCCTTGCCGGCGAGCGCCGGCACGGCGACGGAAACCAGGAACAGCGCGACCGCAAGCCATGTGAATCCCTTCATTGGAGTCTCCCTTCAGCGAACCGATCCGGTGGGTCGTCCCTCGATGGAACACCAACGAGTCTTGCACCCGCACCCATGAACCGCAAGAGGCCATCCACTGACCTCGCCGTGGCGGCTAGTGGTGGGTCGGATCGTTCTGTACGGAGAGGATGTTCCCGTCCGGGTCCTTGAACCAAGCGATCTTCATCTTGCCCGCCTCGCTCGCGGATCCGGGTCCCTCGCTTGCAGCCCGGTGCCCGGCCTCGCTGCCGGTCGGCCGCTCGAAGCGCCGGCCGGCGGGAAGCGCTCCGTTCTGCCAAAGGCCTTGTCAGCAAGCGGTTCGCCGAGGTACTCCAGTGCGAATTCTCGGATATGGAGACATCGCTCGCGGCTGCCGAAAAACCGTTGAGATTGTTCGCAATGTAAGCTAACATTACTTACATGAAGACACACCTCGGTCATGAAGTCCGCCGTCTCCGGCTCCAGGCGGCTATCCCCTTGCGCGGCCTCGCGGCGCGCCTCGGAATTTCGCCGGCGCACCTCTCGGACATCGAGCACAGTCGACGGCGCCCCTCGGAGCAGCTCCTCCGAAAGATCGCGAGCGAGCTGTGCGACGTCGGGGCGTCGTTCGAGGCGCTCGAGCTGCTCGTGACCGGAGCGGATCCCGAGACCCGCGAGTGGCTCGGATCGACCCCAGGGGTTCGCGCCCTCCTGCGCACGATCATCGAGTCGGGTCGCTCCCCTCAAGAGATCAATCTCGTTCTGCAGAAGTCACTTGGACTCCGGAAGCGGGCGAAGGCTCCCATCGCATCGCGGCGTCGAACATCCGCCATAAGGGAAGTGAGAGCAGGCAGACAGGCAGCAGGAGGTGAGAGGTGATACTCCAAGACCTGATCGTCCAGTACCGGGACGAGCTGATCTCGAGGACCCGGAACAAGGTCGTGCTGCGGTCCGCACCGCGTGCCACGCCTCAAGAGATCGTGAGCGGGATCCCGCTCTTCCTGACCCAATTGGGCGCCATTCTGGGACAGGAGGCCGCGCGGGAGGCCGCGGACGGCGCGGAGATGGGAGTGAGCGCCACCCTGCACGGCGGGGAGCTGCTCAAACGAGGGTTCTCGATCGCGCAGGTCGTACACGGCTACGGCGACCTCTGCCAAGCGGTCACCGAGCTCGCGCTGGAACGGGAGCTTCCCATCGGCACCAGGGACTTCCACATCTTGAACCGGTGCCTGGACGACGCGATCGCGAGTGCCGTGACCGAGTACGCACGCGCGCGTGAGGTGGATCTGTCCGAGGAGGAGGTCCGGCGCCGCGGGTTCTTCGCCCACGAGCTTCGCAATCATCTCCAGACGGCCTTGATGTCGTTTCAGGCAGTGAAGAGCGGCACGGTCGGAGTGACCGGAAGCACGATCGGCGTCCTCGAGCGGAGTCTTCGCGGGCTGAGCCACGTGATCGATCGCTCCGTATCCGAGGTGCGCATCGCCGCGGGGATGAATCACAGGGAGCGTACTCGCGTCGCGGACCTGATCGAGGAGGGCGAGGTTCACGCGTCCTTTGGAGCGGCTGCGCGGAGCCTTCAGTTCAGTGTCGCGCCCGTGGACCCTTCGTTGCACGTGGAGGTCGACCGGCAGCTGTTCGGGTCCGCGCTCGACAACATTCTACAGAACGCATTCAAGTTCACGCGGCCTGCGAGCCATGTGCAGCTCCGAACCCTGCATCACGCCGGCCGCGTCTCGATCGAGGTCGAGGATGAATGCGGAGGGTTGCCTCCGGGCACGGCCGAAACGCTCTTTCAGCCATTCGAACAAAGGGGGGGTAATCGCGAGGGTTTGGGACTGGGACTCACGATCAGCCGCAAGGCCGTCGAGTCGGACGGGGGCACCCTTACCGTACGCGACATTCCGGGCAAGGGCTGTGTCTTCGTCGTCGAGATGCCACTGGCCGCCAGCGGCAGCGCGCACTAGCCTCCGGCCGCATCCTCCCCCGCACCGGGACTCTCCCGATGGCCGGTAGCCTGCCGGCATGGCTTCGCGGGATCATCCCACGGCGGCTCGCCTTCGAAGAGCACGACCGGTTGACTCTTTGGATGGGGGTGCTCGTTGCCACCCTCTTCTGCGCCTACACCATCGCGAAAGTGCTCCGCGACGCATTGTTTCTTGCGGAGTTCGGCGCGCTGACCCTGCCGTATGCGTACATCGGCGTCGCGGTAGCGGCGACGGGGTTCGTGTGGATCGAGAGTCGGGTGGTTCGCCGCTTCCAGCGTGTCGGCGCAACCCGGTTCCATCAATACGCCGCGATTGGATTCAGCGCCGCCGCCGCGGTGGTCGTTCCCCTCGAACGCCACTGGGCCACAGCGGTGTTCTACGTCTGGGCGGGAAGCCAGGCCATGATGCTCCTGCCCCACTTCTGGGCTCTCGCGCTCGACGTGTGGGACTCCCGACGAGCGCGACGGATGATCCCGATCCTCGGAGGCTGTGGCCTGATCGGAGGGCTTGCCGGCGGCGTGTTCGCAGGGTGGGCGGCGCCCGTGGTGAAACAGGGCGGGCTGTTGTGGTCCCTCCCGGGGCTCCTCCTCGCGGCCCACCTGCTGACACGCGTGATCGAGAAGCATCGCGCGCGCGGCCACAGTCCGATCCAAGTCTCCAAGGCGGTCTCCCACTGGAAGATCGTACGCAGGTCGCCGTACATCCAGGTCCTGGTCGGGGCGCTCGCGTTGTCGGTGATCCTGTCCACGCTGGTCGACTTCCAATTCAAGGTCTTCATTCAGGAGATCTACCCGGATCCTCAGGCTCTGACTCAGTTTCTCGGAAGGTTCTACGTCGGGCTGAACGCGCTGGCCCTGATATTCCAGTTCAGCGTGGGGGGCTGGCTGATGTACCGGCTGGGGCTCGCCTTCTCCACCGGCCTGCAGCCGATCACGGCGACGCTGTTCGTCTCCAGCCTCACCCTCGGCGCCGGACTGTGGATCGTTCTCGTGATGCGATGGATTCAGGGCGTCGTCTTCCAGACCCTCGGAAAGTCCTCCGCCGAGATCTACTTCATGGCCGTTCGCCCCCACGAGCGCCGCCGCATCAAGCCTGCCGTGGACACTCTCGTCGATCGCTGGTCGGACGCCATGGTCGGCGTGATCCTGATCCTCCTGCTCGGCGTGATGGGTGTCGGTGCCCACCTGATCGCCGTCTTGACGGTCCTGATCGTGGCAGTCTGGGTCGTCGTGCTCTTCGTGCTGAACCGGGGGTACGGCCGTGCGTTTGCGCAGACGTTGAGCAGCCACTGGCTCGAGCCCGATGTGGCGGAGGACGCGATGAGGACTCCCTCCGCGCGCAAGGCACTCCTGCAGGGCTTGCGGGCAGACGATGAGGCCCGGATCGTTCTCGCCCTCAAACTGAGCGAGCGCTCCAAGGACCGAGAGATCGCCCGCCTCGTTCGCGGCTGCCTCCGACATCCCTCCCTGAATGTACGGTCGGCGACGGTGGAAGCGATGGATGCGATGAGGCTGCGGGACACGGAGGGGGTGATTCTCGGCTTCGTCGACCAGCCGCACGAAGGGCTGCGCCGCGCCGCGGTCCGGTATCTCCTCGAGCACGGACCCAGTCCGGCCGCCCTCGCGTGCCGCTGGCTCGAAGGCGACGACGTGGCGCTCCGGCAGGATACGGCCGACGCACTGTTCGAACGCCGCTCCGAGGGCCGGACCGCGCTCACACCGCAGTGGATCGACGCTCGTCTGGCGTCCGGCCGGCGCGAGGATCTGATCGTTGCGGCACGCGCCCTGGGAGCGAGGAGCGGGAGTTCCCCCGTGCAGCTGCGAACTCTGCTGGCGACTCCGGACGTCGAAGTCAGGCGGATGGCTCTGATCTCCGCGGCGCGCCGGCCGAGCCGGGAGCTTCTCGACGTGCTGCTTCCACTCCTGATTGTTCCGGAGCTGAGCCACGAAGCGCGCCGCGCGGTCACCGCGATCGGCGCCCCGGCGGTGCCGGCCCTGAAGCTCCTCCTCGACGGCGAGCGCGGGGGGCGGGCGCGGGTCTTCGCGGCTCGAGCCTTGGCGCACATGGCGAGTCCCCGGGCTGTGGGGGCGCTCCGGACCCTGGTGAGAAGTCGCGACCGGAGCCTGCGAGATCTCGGATTCGAGTGTCTGGCCCGTGTGCGCGTGAAAACCGGCAAGCCCATCCTGCCTCGCTCCGCGGTACACCGGCTCTTCTTGCGCGAGCTGAGCGAGTACCGCGATTTCCTCGAACCCGCGCTCTCACTCGAGACCGAACCCGCGCCGGAAGTGCGTCTGCTTGCCGACACGTTCCGCGAGTCCGCGGAGTCGGCGCTCCGACGGGCTCTGGGAGCGCTCGTCTGCTGTTACGAGCCCAAACCGCTTTCCGGCGCGTTCGATCGGCTGACGTCACCTGTTGAGGGCGCCGCGGCGCCGGCCCTGGAATACCTGGGCCACGTCCTGCCTCACGCG
>DASTBC010000281.1 GCA_035712245.1 Candidatus Eisenbacteria bacterium | reverse complement strand
CGATGGTGGATCTCGCGCTCACGAGCGAGGCCGTGGAGTCCGAGGACGAGGCGCGCCGGTCGGGCCTGGCGGCGCCGCACGTGCCGCCCCCGAGCACGCCGGTCCTGCGAAGGCGGCTCGACTCGCCCGCGGCGCTCTGCTTCACGTCCGGCACCACGGGCGAGTCCCGCGGCGCCGTCCTGACCCACGGGAACTTCTTCTGGAGCGCGATCGCCTCGGCGCGAAACCTCGGGGTGAGACCGGGCGACCTCTGGCTCTGCTGCCTCCCGCTCCACCACGTGGCGGGAATCTCCATCGTGAGCCGGAGCGCGTACTACGGGACCGAGGTGCTCCTGCACGACCGGTTCGACGCGGCCGCGGTGAACGAGGCGATCGATCAGGAGCGGGTCACGCTCCTCTCGCTCGTCCCCACGATGCTCGAGCGGCTCCTCGCGGCGCGCGGAGGACGCGCGTTCCCCTCGACGCTTCGCGCCGCGCTCATCGGCGGCGGGCCGATTCCCGCGACACTCCTCGAGGAGGCGGCCGCGCGGCGCCTGCGAGCGCTCCCGACCTACGGCCTCACCGAGGCGACGTCCCAGGTGACCACGCTCTCCCTTCGCGAGTGGCCCGAGGGGCTCCACTCCGCGGGACGGCCGCTCGCGTTCACGCACGTGGAGCTCCACGACGCCGACGGGCGGCCGGTCGCGCCGGGCTCGGAAGGAGAGATCGTCGTGCGCGGCCCGACGGTGATGGCGGCGTACTACGGGAGCCGGGAGGTGGACTCGGAGGCGTGGGACCACCGGTGGCTGCGGACCGGAGACATCGGTGCGTGGGATCCCGCGGGACGACTGGTGGTGCTCGACCGCCGCACGGACCGCATGGTCGTGGGGGGAGAGAACGTGTCCCCTTCCGAAGTGGAGCGTGTGCTCCGGCTCCATCCCTCGGTGCTCGAGGTGGCGGTGGTGGGGCTCCCGTCCGGAACGAGAGGGCACGAGATCGCAGCCGCGGTCCTGTTGCGGGAAGGGACGGACCTCACGCTCGACGAGCTGCGCCGCCACGCGGGCGCGGCGCTCTCCGACTTCAAGCTCCCCCGGCGGCTCGCGATCACGGACGAGCTGCCGCGCAGCGCCTCCGGGAAGCTACTTCGGAGCACCCTCCGGGACTGGTTCCTCGCGGAGATGGCCCAGAAAGAATCCTCGTAGCGGCTCCGGAATCGAGATCGGCTTCATCGTCGCGCGCTCCACGAAGGCGTGCACGGTCAGGACCGACGCGCGGAGGTCCTTGTCGCCCTCCGGCCCCGTGACCGTGTACCGGAGCGTCACGGACGCGCGCCCGACGCGTGTCACGTCGATCGTGATCGAGACGCGTTCCCCGTGGAGGATCGGCTTCTTGTAGTCCGCTTCCGCATGCGCGATCGGCACGAGGAAGTCCCCGCGCGAGAAGTACCGCACGCGGTCGAAGCCCGACGTCGCGATCAGCTCCTCGTAGGCCATGTGGGCGTAGTCGAAGATCCTCCCGAAGAAGAGGACGCCCGCCGCGTCCACGTCCTGGAATCGAGCCGGGAGCGTGGTGCGAAAGCTCACGAGCGATCCCCGACTTCGCCCACGTACACGTAGGCGACGCCGCCCGTGAGGGGGTGGAACGCGACGGAGCGGAACGCACCCGCCGCCCGCATCCGCTCGGCGAATGCGGGACCGGCCGGGAACGAGGACGACGTGCGGTCGAGGTACTCGTAGGCTGACCGATCGCCGCTCACGAGCCCGCCGAGCGCGGGCAGGATGCGGTGGGAGTAGAAGCGGTACAGAGGCCCGAAGAGCGCGCCCCCCGGCTGGCCGAACTCGAGCACGACCACACGCCCTCCGGGCCGCACGACCCTCGCCATCTCGCGAAGCGCGCGTTCGGGGTCCTGGACATTTCGGATCCCGAACGCGATCGAGGCGATGTCGAATCGACCGTCTGCGTACGGAAGGGCCAGCACGTCGGCGGTCTCGAACCGGATCGACACGCCGGCACGCGCCGCCTTCTCGGGCGCGCGCGCGAGCATCTCCTCGCAGAAATCCGTTCCCGTGACCTCGCCGTTCGGACCCACCGCACGGGCAAACGCGACGGCGAGATCTCCCGTTCCGGTGGCGCAATCCAGGACACGGTTTCCGGCGGACGCACCGCTCCGCTCCACGGTGGCAGACCGCCAGCGGTGATGAAGCCCGAAGGAAAGGATCTGATTCGCGCGGTCGTACGTGCCGGCGATGCGGCCGAACATGGTCCGGACGGTCGCCGGCTGGGCAGGAGTGAAGGTGGACACGAGCGCAGGATAGCACGCTGGGGGCGGACGTCCGAGCCCAGGGAAGGCGGGCCCTTGCCAAGCAGACCGTCCACCGCCAGACTGCAGCAAGTCAGGGATCTTCTCGACGCCAGATCCGTCCACCATCGAGGGCCACGTGTACCGACGCCCGTGTCGTTTCCACTGCACCGGCGTGCGCGTGTTCCTGCTCCTCCTCGCGACGACCTCGCTCCCCCTGCAGGCCCTCGCGCAAACGCTGCGTCCGGACTTCCCTGTCACGAACGGCGCCGTCCACAGCCTCACGACGCACAACGGCACGCTCTACGTGGGAGGCGCCTTCACCGCGGTGGGTCCGGCCACGGGATGGGGAGTGCCCGTCGACAGGGTCTCGGGCGGGGCGTTCCACGGGTTTCCGAAGGTGACGGGCGACCCCGGCGGAGGCGTCGCGGTGGTCGTGCCCGATGGTGAGGGCGGCTGGTACCTGGGCGGATCGTTCTCGTCCGTGGGCGGCATCAGCCGCTCCAATCTCGCGCACGTTCGCGCGGACCTCACGGTCTCGGGATGGAACCCCGGGGCGAACGGACCCGTGACCGACATCGTCCCGAACGGATCGACGCTGTACGTCTCGGGCTGGTTCAGCGAGATCGCCGGCACCGTGAGGACCTCGGTGGCCGAGATCCTGGTCTCGGACGGATCCGCGACGCTCTTCTCCCCCACGCTCGACAGCGGCGTCCTCGATCTCGAGATCGCGTCGGGGACGTTGTACCTCGCGGGTCACTTCGGAGTGATCGACGGGGCGCCCAGGGCCAGGTTGGGCGCCATCGACCTCGCGACCTGGTTCCCGACCTCCTGGGATCCCGAGGCCGACGGCTACGTGTCCGACCTCGCCGTCACGGACGACCTCGTCTTCGCCGCGGGATTCTTCACGACGATCGGCGGGCAGAACCGTCCGTTTCTCGCGGCGATCGACCGGTCGTCGGGGCTCGCCACCGGGTGGAACGCCGCGCCGAACGGCGCGCCGGAGGTGGTCGTGGCGCACGACGCGACCCTCTACGCCGGCGGCGCGTTCACCGCGATCGGAGGGCAGAACAGGAACCACCTCGCGGCGCTCGACATCGCATCGGGCCTCGCCACCGGCTGGAATCCCGACGCCACGGGACCCGTCTCCGCCCTGGAGCGCCGGGGCGACGTCGTGTACGTGGGAGGCGCCTTTGCGTCGGTCGGCGGGCAGGTGAGGAGCCGGGTCGCCGCTCTCGACGCGTCCACGGGGCTCGCCACCCCGTGGAACCCGCGCGGGAGCGGCCCGGTGAACGCCCTCGCCGTGGACTCTACCTCCGTCTACATCGGCGGAGACTTCGAGAGCATGGGATGCGTTCCACGGAGGAACCTCGCCGCGATCGACATCGCGTCGGGCGCGGTGACGGCGTTCGATCCGGGCGCCGACGGAACGGTGCGCGCGCTGGCCGCCGAGGGCACCCGGATCTATGCCGGAGGCGAGTTCTCGTCGATCGGCGGCGCGGAACGGCAGAACCTCGCCGCCCTCAACCTCACCGGACCCGCGGAGGACTGGAATCCGAGCCCCGATGCCGCCGTCCGCGCCATCGCGGTCAGCGGGACGGTGATCGTGGCGGGAGGCGACTTCACCCAGATCGGAGGCGTCGCCAGACGGTTCCTGGCCTTCATCGATGCGACCCTCGGCACGCCGCGCTCCGGGCCCTCGACGAACGGTCCCGTGAACGCGCTCGCCGTGAGTGGCCCCTACCTCTACGTGGGCGGGCGGTTCGACAGCATCGGCGCGTATCCGGTGCCCAATCTCGGCAAGGTGGAGGTCGCGGGAGGGATCTCCTCGACCTGGCTCCCGGCTCCCGACGGACCGGTGCGAAGCCTGGCCGCCGACGGCTCGACGGTCTACCTCGGAGGCCAGTTCCAGCTCGTCGCCGGGCAGTCCCGCAACAACCTGGCCGCCGTGGATGGCGCCACGGGAGCCCCGACGGGCTGGAATCCGGGCGCGAGCGAGGGCGTGCTCGCGCTCGCGCGGAGCGGGCCGGCGCTGGTCGCGGGCGGGATGTTCACGGAGGCCGGAGGGTCTCCGCGTTCCTACGGCGCCGCGGTGGATCTCGCGAGCGGAGCTCCGACCTCATGGAACCTGGAGGCGGACGATCGCGTGTTCGCCGTCGCGACGAGCGGACCCCATGTGTTCGTGGGCGGATCGTTCCACACGATCGGAACCCAACCCATGCGGTGCCTCGCGGCCTTCTCGGAGCCGACGACCGCGATCTCCGTGCACGGGCTCGGAACGACGGTCGAGGCGGGGCACGTTCGCATCCGCTGGTACTGCCCCGGAGATCGTGTCGTCTGGGCGGGCGTGTACCGAGATCGAGGCAACGGCTGGGAGCTGATCGAGGAGCTGTCCCCCGATGTCGATGGCGTGATCGTGTTCGATGACGATCCGCCCGGAACCGGTCCGTTCGGCTATCGACTCGTGGTGCGGGACGCGGGCGGGGACACGGCGCAGACCGAGAACTGGATCGTGATTCCTTCCGAGGGAGCGCCTGCCGTCCTGAGACTCGCCTCCCCCCGGCCGAATCCGATCGGCGAGCGCGCTCTCTTCACGTACGGTGTGCACCGGCCGGGTCGGGTCCGGCTCACGATCTTCGATCTCCACGGCCGCCGCGTGGCGTCGCTCGTCGATCGCCAGGAGGATGCAGGGTGGCGGTCCGTTCCGTGGGACACACGCGACCCGCGAGGGCGTCCGGTGGCATCGGGCGCGTACTTTCTCCGGCTCGAAGCGGCCGGTGATCGCCAGGTCCGGAAGATCGTCGTGGCGCGATGAGCCCTCCGTTCCGGATGCCGGGACGGCGTCGGTGGCGGCGCGGTTTGACCGTCGCTTCGCACACGCGCTAGACTCCTCGAAATGCCCCGGATCACGTTTCAGACACGCCCGAAGCAGGTCGATCCCACCCGCCCGCGCCGCGCTTCCGTTCCCGTCACGATCGGATCCGTGACCCTCGGCGGCGGCCGGCCCGTGCTCGTCCAGTCCATGACGAACACCGATACGGCCGAGGCGGCGGCGACGGCGGACCAGGTGGTCGCGCTGGCGGAGGCGGGCTCCGAGCTGGTCCGGGTCACGGTGAACACTCCCGAAGCGGCGAAGGCGGTTCCCGAGATCGCCCGGCGCGTGCGCGACCGCGGCTACGGCGTGCCCCTGGTGGGCGACTTCCACTTCAGCGGGCACCTCCTGCTCACCGAATACCCCGAGTGCGCGCGCGCCCTCGACAAGTACCGGATCAACCCGGGGAACGTCGGCGCCGGGAAGCGCCACGACGAGCACTTCCGGCGAATCATCGAAGTGGCCGTCGCGAATGGAAAGCCCGTGCGAATCGGCGTGAACTGGGGATCGCTCGACCGCGAGCTCCTCACCTCGCTCATGGACGAGAACGCGCGGCGCGCCGAGCCGTGGGAAGACCGGCTCGTCACCCTCGAAGCCATGTTCCAGAGCGCGGTCCGTTCCGCCGCGCTCGCGGAGGAGTTCGGCCAGCCGCACGACCGGATCGTGCTCTCGGCGAAGGTCTCGGGCGTCCGGGATCTCCTCGACATCTACCGCCGGCTCGCGACCGAGACGGACTTCCCGCTCCATCTCGGACTCACGGAGGCGGGCATGGGCATGAAGGGCGTGGTGGCGTCCACCGCGGGGCTCTCCACGCTCCTTCTCGAAGGGATCGGCGACACGATCCGCGTGAGCCTCACCCCCCAGCCCGGAGGAGACCGGCGCGAGGAGGTGTGGGTCTGCCAGCAGATCCTCCAGTCGCTCGATCTCCGTCACTTCCAGCCCCAGGTCACCTCCTGCCCCGGGTGCGGACGGACCACGAGCAGCTTCTTCCAGGAGCTTGCGGAGCGCGTGGGCGTGCGGCTCCGAGAGCGGATGCCGGAGTGGCGCGCGCGCTATCCGGGCGTCGAGGAGCTGAAGGTCGCGGTGATGGGATGCGTGGTGAACGGACCCGGGGAGTCGCGCCATGCGGACATCGGGATCTCGCTGCCGGGAACCGCGGAGGATCCCAAGGCTCCCGTCTTCATCGATGGAGAGCTCCGGACGACGCTCTCGGGTCCCCGCATCGCGGAGGAGTTCCTGGCTCTCGTCGAGGAATATGTCTCGAGGCGCTACGCGCACGAGACCGTTCCGCCCGCACCGGCCTGAGAGATCCGCCCCTCGCGCCTACCGAAGCCGGCGCGAGCGCTCCGACCTCCAGGGTTTCTCCTCGTCGCCCTCGTCATCGTCCTCGACCGAGCCGTTCGCACCGGCCGGAGCCTCTCTCGCGATTCCCGCGGCCAGCGCCCCGAGCTCCTCGCGGCCCAGGTGCCGCAACGGCGTGATCGTCGCGGGCCCCGCGGCGCGGGCCGGACGGGCGCGCCGGCGCTCGACGCCGGCTTCCGGCATCGTGCGCCGCTCTTCCGCGTAATCCTTGTACCGGTTCAGGAACCACCAGATCATCGCGATCTCCACCGCGACGACTCCCAGGAACGCGAGGTGGATGCGCCCGAGCACCAGGATGGTCGACGCGAAGACCAGGCAGAGGAGGCCCTCGACCAGGGCCGGGCCCTGGAACGCTCCCCAGTGCGGCGCCTCCTCTCCCTGCTCGAGGCGGATCGCGACGCTGCGCACGATCAGGAGCGCCACGAGCGCGGCCGCCGAGATCAGGAACTCGAGCCCGGCGCGGGGCGCCGGCTGGAACATGAAGTCCGAGGCCCTGGGACCGAGATCGAGCGCGAGCGCGAATCCTCCGAACACCACGATCGACGAGGAGAGCTGGAACACCACGCGGTAGGCGCGCGTCCCCTGGAGGATGCCGGCCAGCGCGACCGCGAACGCGATCGCCACGACGAGCGGCGCGGGCGGGAGCAGGAACATCCCCGCGAGGAAGAAGGCGGGCCCCACCGTGTAGACGGACATGGCCCGGTGCCGCGCGGGCACGATCAACGGCCAGAGGAGACACGCGGCTCCGCCGATCGCGAGCATCGATGCGAGGAGCCACACCGGCCCGCTCCCAGCTCCCTGATGCCCC
This sequence comes from Candidatus Eisenbacteria bacterium, assembly GCA_035712245.1. Lineage (GTDB taxonomy): Bacteria > Eisenbacteria > RBG-16-71-46 > SZUA-252 > SZUA-252 > WS-9. The sequence goes on along the minus strand of DASTBC010000281.1, from coordinate 13,729 downwards.
GCCCTCGCGGCGATGAGAATGGCGGCCACCGCGAGCACGACGCGGAAGCCGACGACCTGAACGTACTGACCCGCCGAAGCGGCCATGAGTCCTCCCGGGGCTCTCCATCGCCCACGGTCCCTGTATCGGCAGGTCTCTCGAGGACCTTGAAGTCCTAACTCACCTGTTTCTAATGAATTGAGCCGCCAACCTCCTGCCTCATCACACCTGGAGCACGGTGCCGGCCGGCGGGCCCGCTCGCTCCTTTCGCTCAAGCCCCACCGGCCAGGTGCCGATAACTAAAGGTCGTTTCGTACCCGTCTCATCGCCATCAACTCCAAGGGGGGGTGCATGACGCTGGATCCGACGGATCAGAAGTCGATTTCGAATCGTCTCGAGAAGCTGGAGCGCGAGAATCGCCGGCTCAAGGTGTACGGGTCGGTCGTGCTCCTCGGAGTCGCGGGCGCGCTCTGCATGGGACTCGCCGCGGCGCCGTCGAAGAAGCTGGAAGCGGAGGTCATCGTCCTCAAGGGCTCGCACGGAAAGGCGCAGATGATTCTCGGCGTGGGCGAGGAAGGTCCCGCGCTGACCCTTGTCGACAGGGAAGGAAAGCTCCGGGTGAACATCGACGCGAGTGCCGACGGTCCCGGAATCGACCTCCTCGACGCCAAGGAAAGCCCGCGCGCTCAGCTCATGGTCACGGAGGACCAGGGGCCGCTCCTCAACTTCACCGACTCGAAGGGGGCTCAGGTCTCCCTGAAGCCCTAGCTTCGACCGAGAGCGACCCGCGGTCCGGCCGCGACGGGGGCGCCCCGAGATCGGGGCGCCCTTTCGTTTCCCCCGGGGCGTGTGTCACACTCGCCGGCCCGTGAAAACGATCGAAACCACCACCATTCCGACGGCCGCGACCGCGCCACACGCCGGAGCCGATCGGAACGGACCCGCCCAGATCGCGGCGTTCCTCGGGATGACCCTCATCTGGGGCAGCACGTTCCTCGTGATCCGGCTCGGGAACGAGGCGATGCCTCCGATGTGGGGCGCCGCGGTCCGCCTCGCCATCGCGGCCGCCATCCTGGGGGCGATCGCCTTCGCGATCCGGGCGCCGTGGCCCCGAGGAGCCTCGCGGCGCGCGATCGCGTGGTACGGCTTCCTCAACTTCGGACTCAACTTCGTCTTCATCTACTGGGGCGAGCTGACGGTGGCGAGCGGCGTCGCGGCCACGGTATTCGCCACGTCGCCGTTCCTGACCGGACTTCTCGCGGGCTGGCGGGGTCTTCAGCCCCTGGATCGGACGCAGCTCCTCGCGGCGGGAATCGGGCTCGTCGGGGTGGGTCTCATCTTCTCGGGTGAGCTCGCGATGGGCGCCCCGGTCCTGGCGCTCTCGGCGATCCTCGGCGCGGTCCTCGTCTCCACCTACGGAAGCATCCTGTTGAAGGAAGTGCCTCCGCACTCCTCCTTCGTCGTCAACGCCATGGGTTGCACGATCGGGCTCGCGGTCTGCCTACTCGCCAGTTTCCTCATGGGCGAGGAGCGTGCGCTTCCCCGCACCTGGGCCGCGTGGGGACCGCTCCTCTATCTCGTCCTCGCGGGCAACCTCGGCGCGTACGTCCTCTACACGTGGCTCCTGTCCCAGTGGAAGGTGACGCGCGTGCATGCGATCGCGCTCGCGATCCCCGTCGTGGCCGTCGTGCTGGGAGCCCTGGTGCGCGGCGAGTCCCCCGCGCCGCTCACCTATCCGGGCGCGCTCCTCGTGCTCGCGGGAACGGGAATCACACTGCTCCACGAGCGCCGTTGACGGTCAGGTGAGGTAGCGCTCCCGAAGCACCTTGAGGTGATGGAGCTCGTGCCCCGCCGTGATGTACGCGAGCGCGCGCACGCTCACGGGGAAGCCCGAGGCGGTGCCGTGGCGCTTCATCGCGGTCTCGTCGAGGCCCTCGAGGAGGAGCACGGTCCCGCGCCGGACCGCTTCGAGCTCGTCGAGGAGATGGCGGAGCGTCCGCGAGGAGAAGCCCCCGTTTCGCACATAGTCGTCCTGCTCGAAGCCCGGGAGCGGCGTCTCGTCCCCGCGTCCGATCCGTAGCGCGCGGTAGCCGAACACCCGCTCCGCGTCGCAGACATGGCCCACGATCTCCTTGATGCTCCATTTCCCGGGCGCGTAGCGGTGCTCCCCACGAGACTCGGGGAGCGCTCTCAGCACCGCGAGCGTCTCCACGATCTGCTCGCGAAGCCTCGCGACGATGGGTCCGTCGGGCACGAGTGAGATGTAACGGCCGTAGTAGGTGTTGTACTCAGACGGTTCCGGTCGTGACAAGGCGTGCCCTCCAGTAGTCTGCGGCCTCTTCCATCCCCTGCTCGTACCCGAGGCGAAACGCGTACCCCAGCTCCGTGCGAATTCGACCGGCTTCGAACCTTCCCGTCCACGGGCGCGGCACTCCCTCCGGCTCGGGCTGCGGGCCCATCCCGAACCACGAGCGGACGCGATCCACGTAGTCGCCCCAGGTGTTGTGCTCGTCCATGAGGTTGTACACGCGGCCGATCGCGGCCTCGGAAGCCAGCGTGAGGAGCACGGCATCGACGACGTCCTCCACGTGCACCCAGGGCATGGTGCGCGCGCGCGGTCTCAGGACGAGCTCCGGCTCGGTGCGGATACGGTTCGGGACCTTGACGCCCCACGTCGACGTCGGATGCACGCCGAGGACGGCGCCCAGGCGCAGGATCGTGGCTCCGAGTCCGTCGCGTCGCGAGTGCTCGAGCACCACGCGGTCCGCCTCGGCCTTCGTCGCCCCGTACGGATCCGCGTCCGCTCCCAGGAGCGGGGACTCCTCGTCGATCACGGCGAGGCCGTCCGTGCGGTACACCGATGCCGTCGAGATCTGGACGAAGCGATCGGAGCCGTTCGCGAGCGCGGCCGCGGCGATCGACGCCGTTCCGCCCACGTTCACGCGCATGGCGCTCTCGCGATCCGGACCCGCCGTCGCGGCGCTGTGGATGACGACGCTCATGCCCTTGCCCGCGTCGCGCGCGACCGCCGGATCGGCGAAGTCGCCGACGACCTGCTCCACGCCGGTCAGATCGGGAGACGGATCCTGCGCCCGCACGATGGCGCGGACCCGCCAGCCTTCCACGCGCAGGCGCCGAGCGATGCGGCTCCCGATGAAACCGGACGCGCCGGTCAAGAGCACGGTGCGGCTCTCCGGCGAGGCTTCGCGCGCTTCCTTCGAGTCCTGGATCATGTCGCCCCCACGTTCGGACGGGGAGCATAGCAAAGCCGGGGGGTGACGAGGCGGGAGAGGACGGGAGAAACAAGGGCGGCGGATGTCCGATCGATCGAACCGCGATTGCCAGCGCCAACCTGTGAATTGTCAAAGGCGGACTGCGATCGATACGGGCGCTCCGCCGCCCGGAATTCTGTCAGGGGCACGAGGGCCCACCGTGCCCTCAAGCAACCCTCGTTCCAGCGGCGCCCTGTCGCTAACTCCTGAAGCCGCACGGAGGGATCGAGCCGGGGCGCACCGGACGGGCTCCCTCCGTGTAGGAAGTTCCGCTCTCTCGAAGTAAAGCAGGGCAGCCGGCCGGGGCCGGGCTCACTTCACGATCGTGGTCCGGTCCGCCTCGCCACGCCCGCGGGTGAGCGCGACCACGAGGATGATCACGAGGAGCGCACCCACCACCGCCCAGAGCCGCCAGTCCGTGATCCACTCGGAGGTCGTCTCCGTGGTGGTGGTCGTGATGCTCCCGCTCTCCGTGGTCGTATCCTGCGCGAACGCCGTTGCCACTGCGAAGGGCGCCACCAGCATCGTCAGAACGATCCAATTGAGAACTCGCATGGTGTCTCCTTTTGTTGCTGTAGTACGTCACAGGAGGGGACCTGAAGCCCCCTCCTGCACTCCGGAAGCTTCGTTCCGCCCGGCTACTCCCCCCGTTTCAGCAGGCGGCGACGCTCCCGTTCCTTGGTGAGCTCTTCGGTGTTGAGCACCTTGAACTCCACGCGGCGATTCCTGGCCATTCCCTCGACGGTGCGATTGCTCGCGACCGGCACCCTCTCTCCATAGCCGCGGGCGGTGTACTGTTCCCGCTTGATCTGCGGGAAGTTGGTCAGCAGGTAATCCAGCACCGACTGCGATCTCTTCTGCGTGAGATCCATGTTGTACGAATCCGAACCCCTCGAGTCCGCGTGTCCGCCGATCTCGATCCGGAGCTGCGGCCACTGGATGAGGATCTTCCCGATCTCGTCGAGGATCGGACGCGACTCGGGCAGGATGTCCCACTTCGCGGTCTGGAAGTGGATGTCGCGCGCCGTGATCACGCCCTTGTCGAGCAGCTCCACCTCGCGCTCGGTCAGCTCGATCGGACAGCCCTGCGCGTCCACCTGGACGCCCGCCTGGGTATTGGGACAGAGATCCTTGTCGTCCATCACGCCGTCACTGTCCGAGTCCGCCGAGCAGCCGCGGGCGTCGACCTGCGTTCCGGCCGGCGTGTTCGGACACTGGTCGATTCCATCCGGAACCCCGTCCTGGTCCGCATCCGTCGGGCAGCCGCGCGCATCGACGCGGGCGCCTGCCGGGGTGTTCGCGCACTGATCCACTCCGTCGGGCACGCCATCCAGGTCCGCGTCCGCGGGGCAGCCCCTGGCGTCCACCTGGGTGCCGCCGGGCGTCGCGGGGCACTGGTCGATGCCGTCCGGAACGCCGTCGTTGTCGGCGTCGCTCGGACAGCCGCGGGCGTCCACGGTGGCGCCTTGCGGCGTGTTCGGACACTGATCGATCCCGTCCGGGACGTTGTCGCGGTCCGCGTCCAGCGGACAGCCGCGCACGTCCACGAGCGCTCCGACAGGCGTGTTCGGGCAGGCGTCCTTGCTGTCCTCGACACCGTCATTGTCCGCATCGGCGCCGGCCTCGCCGCCCAGGGACACCTGAAGTCCGCCGCTGTAGACGAGATTGTGCAGGTTGTCCTCTCCCGGAGGGTCCGGCACGGACGCGTCGAACGCCCAGAGCTGATCGCGGACCTCGCCGACCAGCGCCGTCCGCGAGCCCACGCGGATCTTCACGCCTCCGCCGAATTCGGGTCCGTTGAGGAATGTCTCCACGCCGGGGCCATCGCTCGTGACCTTCTCTTCATGCCAGCCGCCGAAGATGTAGGGACTCACTCTGGATCCGAGCGGAAGGTTCACGACGAGATCGACGCCATAACCCTGCACGTCGAGGCTCGCGTTGGGAGTTTCCGGGGCGGGATTCGGCAGGAAGAGCGAATCGCCGGTGCCGAACTTCGTTTCGCTGGACATCCAGCTGTAATGGCCCTCGACACCGATGTAGCGCCCGAACATCACGCCGAGCTTGCCGCCAAAGAGCGCCTTGCTGTCCAGATTGGCTTCGTTCGCCCATTCGCGATAACCGCCGAAGGGCGTGATGTTGACGTGGATTCCCCGGACCTCGGCGAGAGCCGCGGGAGGTATGGAGAGTCCAGCCAGGACCGCGATCGCCAGAACGCGGAGCATCCGTACTCGAAGCATCGTTCCCCTCCAGACGGGGTGCGGAAACGGCACTCGGAACTTCAGGAGCGTTCGACGGCCCCGGTTCCAGCAGAGACCATGCCAGGGGCGGTGCGCCGGACGAGCACACGGAGGTTCTTACCTCGACGGGAAGTGGTTGGCGCGCCAAGGCGGGTTCGATCGGCGAGGCTGGCGGCCTCCCGGCGGTTTCAAAGGGCGGGTAATGTTTTCAAGAAGGGACTCGTCTCGGAGCGCCTTGGGCTCAGGAAGGGAGCATGGTCCCCGTCTTGCTAGCTCGGTTCACGTGTGCCCCCCGGTGGGGCAGCGTTCAGGAAGGAGGAATCATGCGAGGTCTCGCGATCTTGGGAATCGTGCTGATCGTGGCGGGCCTGGTGGCGCTTCTGGCGGGCGGGTTCAGCTACACGGATCGGGAAACGGCGGATCTCGGCCCCGTCGACGTGACGGTTACGGACCGGGAGCAGGTTCGCATTCCAACCGCGGCGAGCATCGGGGCCTTGGTGCTCGGAGTCGTGCTGCTCGCGATGTCGGGGCGACGGCGAGCCACGTGACCAACCCCGGCGGTCAGCCTCTCAGCAGGTATTCGACCGTCGTGACGACGCGGACGATCTTGTACATCTGATTCTGCTCGGGCATGCCCGGCCCGCCTTCCGCTGCGGCATCTCGCGGAAGGATGACGAACACACCCTGATTCGCGCGGTGGATGCCGCCCAGGCGGCTCTTCGAGTTCTTCGCGAACTCGAGGGCCGCCTTGCGGGCTTCGGCCGTCGCTTCCGCGATCATCCCGGGCTTCAGGTCGTTCAGCTTCCGGAAGATGTACGTGGGACCGCTGACTCCCCACTCGCGCCCCGAGGAGAGCGCCACCCCCGCCTGAACCAGCTCCCCCACCCGACGGCTCGCCGCGTCGACGAGTTCCGGACGCTGCGTCCGCACCAGCACCGTCTGCTCGATGATGAACCGGTTTCCGACGCGGTTCGGGGGGTTGTACGGGTTGGCGAACACGTCGGTGACGCGAAGGCCCGAGAGGCTCACCTCGGAGGAGTCGATTCCTCCCGTCGCAAGGAACGCCGTCACCTTGGCGATGTTCTCATTGATGCGCGCCTGCGCCGTCGCCATGTGGTCGTCCGTCACGGCGAACTGGATCGGCCAGAGGGCCAGGTCGGCCTTGACCTCCCGCTCGGACACTCCCTTCACCGTCACGAACCGGTCGGCCGTGCGCACGTTGTAGATGCCGTGTCCGACGAACCAGCCCGCGAACGCGATGGAGAGCGCGAGGAGGATCCACTCCCACGCAACGGACCGGGAACGCGGCGGGTCGATGTGCATGGCGGTCATCCTACGATCCCGGACGACCCGGGTGGAAGATGCTTCGAGGGGTGCCTGGCGGAGTGTGTCGTCGGTTTCGGGCGCAATTTGGGCTTCCCGGCGGACGCCGGCGACTGTAACGTGGCGCTTCGATACGATGGCCGCGGGATTCGCACTGCGAGGGAGACGAAGTCCGGCATGAGGCATCGGTCGATCTCAATCGTGCTGCTCGCGCCGGTTCTCGCGGCGCTGCTCGCCGGCTGCGGCGGGACACGCCGCGCCCAGGACCCCGGCACCGAGCCTCCCTCGGTCTCTCCGACGATTCCCCGCGCCGATCTCACTCCCTTTCGAGACGCGCTGGAGCCGTATGGCGAATGGATCGAATCGCGCGATCTCGGCACCGTGTGGGTGCCGCATGCGACTCCCGCCGGTTGGCGCCCCTACACGACCGGCCGATGGCTCTCCACGAACCACGGATGGATGTGGCTCGGGGAGGAGCCGTGGGCATGGGCCGCCTACCACTACGGACGATGGGTCCGAGACGACGATCTTGGTTGGGTGTGGCGCGCCGGGAACACGTGGGCGCCCGCCTGGGTGGCGTGGCGGCATGGCCAGGGATACGTCGGTTGGGCCCCTTTGGCGCCCGGAACGGACTGGATGCGCGAAGCCTCCCGTGCGAGCGCGGACGGGCTGAGCCGCGATGTGGATCCCTTCGCCTGGTCCTTCGTCCGCGTTCGCGACTTCAGCTCCACTTCCCTGACGTCCAAGATCCCTCCCGTGGGTCGGAATCCAACGCTCCTTTCCCTCACGCGCGCGTCCGGACGGTACGTGGATTCCGGGGCGCGTGTGGCCGAGCGCGGTTTCTCGGAGTCGGGGGCGGTGGAGCGGCCGGTGCGCTTGCGTGTCGTGGATGCGACGGCGCACCGGCAGAACCGCGCCGCGATCGTGCATGGCTCGACGATCGAGGTCTACCGCCCCGAGGCATTGAAGGGTGAAGCGGCGCCCGGGCGGTCTTCCCTGTCCCAGCGACCCAGCGGGGGCCGGGGGCCGGACCTGGCCGCGCGGGAGCGCCGGGAACAGGACCGCCTCGACGAGCGCATGGCGCAGGAGAGGGAACGGCTGCGGCGCGAGCAGGAACGGGAACTCAGGCAGCGCCCCGAGTCCATCTCCGAGGACAACCTTCTCCGGCGTCAGAAGAAGGAGGTCGAGGCGCAGGAGGAGTTCGAGAAGCGGGAGCGAGCGATGTTCACGCACCGGCGGGAGCGGATTCGCACGTCCGCCGACGGCGGGTCGCCGTAGCCGGCATGTCCATCTGGAAGTTCCTGGGAATCGAGGGGAACGCTCGCGATCCTGGTTCCGGCAAGGAGGGCGAAGCGGTCCGGGCGATCGTGAAGCGGCTCGAGGGGCTCGATCCGGAGCGCGCGCGGCACATCGCCGCCTTCGCGTACATCCTGGGGCGCGTCGCGCACGTGGACCTCGAGATCAGCGACGGCGAAGCCCGCGCCATGGAGCGGATCCTCGTCGCGCTCGGCGGCATCGCGGAGGACGAGGCGACCCTCGTGGTCCAGATCGCGAAGACACAGCACGTCCTCTTCGGCGCGACGGAGAACTACGTCGTCACCCGTGACTTCGGGCGCACCGCCGCCGGCGAGGAGAAGGCGGCGCTCCTCGAGTGCCTCTTCGCCGTCTCCGCCTCGGACGAAGACGTCTCCGGAGACGAGGAGAACGAGATCCGGAAGATCGCGCGCGAGCTCGACATGAGCCACTCGGAGTTCATCGAGGCGCGGATGAAGTTCCGGGAGCACATCGCGGCGCTCAAGGGGATGGATCGCCCGCCAACGTGAGAGGGTCGCCGGCTCGCGCCGGCGACCCTCCTGTGGAGCTTCTCTCCATCGAGCGGCGGCCGTGCCGCTTCCAGGGATTCGAAGCCGCGCCGCTTCCGACCTCAGCGCTTGCCGTGTCCCCTGCCCGCCGCCCCGTGAACGCGGGTGACGGAGCCGCCTCCAATGCCTCCCCCCATCCTTGTCATGGGACGCATGGTGCTGACGCTGCCGCCACCCATCTTCGTCGCCGAGCCGCCCATCCGGGCCGTTCCTTGGATCTTGGTGGCTCCGCTCGTCGTTCCCGTCTTCATGGCTCGCCCGTTCGCCGTCGCGCTCGAACGCAATGCGCTCCCCTTGCCAGCTCCGATCCGCTTCGAGGCGGCTCCCCGTACCGTTCCCGCGGTCGTGGTCCCGATCACGTCGCTCGTCCCGCGCCGCACCAGGTTCATCAGTCTCCCGGGCGGAACCCGCAGGCTCTTCGCGATCTGGAACCAGGACATGCCGTCGTCTCTCATCGCGAAGACCCGGCTGACGCTGGCGCCGGAGCGCGACTGATCGACGAGCGTGTGCGCGATCAGGAGATCGCCCCAGCTTGCATCGAACCGGTCCCGCTGCTCGTGGAGGAGGTCGGACGAGACGCGCAGCTCGGCTGCGAGGCGATCCGCAGCCGCTCCATCGCCGCGACGATCGGCATCGGACTCCAGCCGGTCCACGCTCGCCTCGAGGCTTCTCTCGATTCCGACGGCGCGCCCGTTCGAGGCGGCGGTGCTGCGCTCCCTCGTGGACCGGTCGTGATCGAGATCAGCGGATCCGTTGCGGTTTCCATCCGTGGTGCGGCAGTCCTCTCCGTTTGCACCCTCTCTGTCGACGTTCCCCCCGGTCACGCCGTCCCCGTCGCTGGTGCCGCCGTTGACGATGGTCGGGCTTCCGGATTGCCTTCCGCTGGAGCCGCCGACGGGGGCCAGACCCAGCGTTCCGAGGTCGGTCTGAAGGGCCCTCGAAAGGCGAGCCGGCGAGATCCGGTAGCGGGTCATCATCTGGTTCCAGGACATTCCCTGCTCGTGCAGCCGCACCGCATCCTGGACCGTGAGCCGGTCACGGGAGAGCGGCGCCATCTGGTGCGCGATCAGGAGGGTTCCCCAGTCGGTGTCGAGTCGGTTCCGCTGCGCGGTCAGGGTCGACGCATCCACCGACACCGCCTCGGAGATTCTGCTCGCGACCTGCGCGTCCCCGAGCGCGACGGACTGCGTGTTCAGCGCGGCTTCGGTCTGAAGAAGCCGCTGGTTCAGGGTGATGATCGGATTCGCGAAGAGCACGTCGGCCATCACGAGGATGGCCATCGAGTAGATCCAGAGGTGAATTCGCTTCATGTTCCTTTCTCCTCTCCCATGGTCGGAGCTATGAGTTCTAGCGGATGACGAACCGCACTCCCGTCAAGAACGAGGGACCGGACACGATCTCCGGTCCCCCCTGAGGCGACGTCGGACCGACTCCGCCGGCTCCGGCGGGAACTCCTCCCGGTAGAGCGATCACGTCGCGTCCGACGCTCATCTCGCCGAACAGCTGCACGCGTCGCGCGGGGGTCCAGGTCGCGCCTGCCGCGCCGAGGAAGCTCGAGCCGCCCTCCTTCACGGAGGCGAAGGACGCTCGTACCGACCCCGCCAGCCTGGGCGAGATCGGCACGCCCAGCTCCGACGAGAGGCCGGTCGCTCCCGTCCCGAAGTTGTCCTCGGAGCGGCTCAGAGTGAGCGCGAGCCAACGTCCCTGCCCCATTCCAAGGATGGGTCCCATCGAGAGTCGCCAGGCGCGATGGTCGTGGCTCCCGACGCTGCGGGTGCCGGAGAGCTGCAGCAGCACCGTGGGCTCGAGGAGCAACGTGCCGACGGCCGAGACGCTGGTTCCGGGCCCCAGGTGCGAGTTGTCGTAGCGGGCTACGGCGAACGTGAGGTCCGTCCGCGCCGTCGACGTCCCGGCGTATCCGAGGACGTCGCGGACGATCTGACCGTCAGGGCCTGAGAAGTAATCGGCCCCGACTCCCGCGGTGAGCGCCGCTTCCGACGGAGGCGCTGCTCCCGCGAGGCCGAGGCCCAGAACGATAACGCCCGCGCACAGGAGGCCGCGGGCGCTTGTACAACGCTGCCACCCCATACAGCGGGCGGTATCACGCACCATGCCAGCGGGAAGAGGAAAGAACAACGGACGACGGGCGGGGAGGTTGCGGCGCTTCGCGGTCGCCTCCGTCCATGGGTACGGTTGTATGTACCCGTGAAGTTCGGTATACCGGGTGGGAAGTTTTTCAAGGCCGCCGCCGCGATCCAGCCGGGATCGAAGGAGAACCGCTCCATGGATTCACGAGGCCGCATCGTCGTGTGCGTCCTGGCCTTGGCGCTCGCCCCCGCCTGCAGCTCCTCCTCGAGGTCGAACAACGCCACGGCGGATGTCCCGAGTCCCCACCTCGCCGTGGACTCGACGCGGCCGAGCGCCTGGTGGCTGGGGTCTCTACCGGACGGAGAGGAGAAGAGGCAGTTCATCCTCGACTGCACGGGCTGCCACCAGTTCGACGAGAGGAACGTCACCCACGAGGGGTCCCCTCGCACCCGCGACCAGTGGGCCGAAGACACGCGGCGCATGCTGGCCTACGCCGGCGCGCAGTCCGGCTTTCCGGTGATCGCGGCGCACCGGGATCCGGAGCGCACCGCGGACTGGCTCGCCGGCGCGCTCGCGAAGGAACGCCGCCCAGGCGACGCGGTCGGGAGGATCACGGCGGCATCCGATGCGAATCGGGTAGAGATCCGAGAGCTCGACATGCCGCTTCCAGGCGACCTGCCTCACGATGTCGCGGTGCAGGCGGACGGTTCGGCCGTGATCACCGGGATGTTCTCGCACGTCCTCTACCGCGTGGATCCCGCGACGTCCCGGATGGACTCGATCCCGATCCCGGTCGAGAAAGCGAATCCGCGCGCGATCGAGATCGACCGGAGCGGACGCTGGTGGGCCCTTCTCGGGAATCCGAAGAAGATCGCTCGGTACGATCCGTCGAGCGGCGCGTGGGCCACGTGGGACATCGGACTCTACCCGCACAGCATCGCCGTCACCCCGGACGGGAAGAGCGTGTGGTTCAACGGCCACTTCACGCGGGACCCGGAGGAAATCGGCCGGCTCGACGTGGAGACCGGCCGCGTCGAGCGCTTCTCCTTGCCTGCCCATCCGACTCTCGCCGCGGCAGGAGGCCCCGTCCCCTACGAGCTGCGCCTCGCGTCCGACGGCGCCGTGTGGATGTCCGAGCTCCAGGGCAACCGGATCCTGCGCTTCGATCCGGCGACGAAGGACTCGCGCGTGTTCACGATGCCGCTCTCATGGAGCGGCCCGAGGCGATTCGACATCGACCCACGCGGGAACCTCTGGATTCCCGCCTACTCCGGAGGCTCGCTCTGGAAGCTCGAAGGGCGGACGGGCGTCTTTCGGGAGTACCCGCTGCCGGTGAAGGACACGCTCCCCTACGTCGCCCGCGTGAGCCCTCGCGACGGGAAGATCTGGATCGGAGCCGCGGCCGTGGACGCCGTGTTCGCGTTCGACCCCGAGGGCGAGCGGTTCGCGGCCTATCCGCTCCCGACGCGGGGCGTCACGGTCCGCCACATGGCGTTCCACGACGCGACGGGAGATCTGTGGCTCGCGTATGGCGCCTCGCCGGCGCGGCACCCGGCGCGCGTGGCGCGGCTGCGCCGGTCCGGCTGAACGGACGCGGGCCGGAGCGTCAGAGCGCCGGAGCGCCGGTGCCCGCCCTGGCCTGGGGCGGCGCGGGCAGGACGGACTCGAAGCGAGGGTCCTTGCGGTAGGGATCGAACGCGGGATCGAGCATCAGGAAGAGCCGGCTCAGGGTTCCGACCTTCGGGGCCTTCGCGAGAACGTCGAGCAATGCGTCGCGGTCGCCCAGGCCCGCGTACGCGTACGCGAAGTGCTCCCAGGAAACGTACTCCCACCGGGCGCGCTCGAGGATCCGTTCCAGGAGCGCACGCGCTTCGTCCCTGCGTCCGAGCTTCCCCAGCAGATAGACGCGCGCGGACTGGGTCTCGAGCGAATGGGTGAACTCGGTGACCGACTCGAGGTCGGCGAGCGCTTCCGGACACGCTCCCATCGAGGCACGGCACAGGGCCGCCCTCATGTGAAGCCAGGGCATCTTCGGTTCCAGGTCGATCCCCCGCCGGTAGTGGACCAATGCCTCGCGACGCCGCCCGGCGAAGAAGTGCACGTTCCCCTGGACGATCTCGGCGGTTGGAGACAGGGGATCGGTCTGCAGCGCCCGTCCCGCCATGACGCTCGCCTCGTCCGGGTAGCCGGTGCCGACGAGATGGACCGCGAACCAGTAGAGCGCGGGCAGGTAGTTGGGATCGATCTCGAGCGCGCGCTCGTAGAGCGGCCTCGCCGCATCGAGGAGCCGCCGGTGCGTCAGGATGCTCGCGAGCGAGGCGTATCCTTCCGCGAGGGTAGGGTCCAGGTCGATGGCGCGGCGGGCCGCGGCCTCCGCCGTCTCGTAGGCAGGGTCCGGGGGGATCATCATGTACGTGACCCGGACGTTCAGCGTGTCCGCGAGCCCCGCGTAGGCGCGCGCGAAGCCCGGATCGATCGCGATCGCTCGCTGGAACCAGTCCACCGCGAGACGCAGCGACTCGGGCGTGCGCTGGCTCCAGTAGAAGCGGCCGCGGAGATAGGCCTCGTAGGCCTCCCCCGCCGTCGTGTCCGGCGGGGATACCGTCGATTCGCGGGAACGGACCAACTCCAGCTCGAGCGCCTTCGCCACGGACCGGGCGACCTCTTCCTGCAGATCGAAGATGTCCTGCATCGGCCGATCGTAGGTCTCGGCCCAGAGGTGGCTCTGGTCCGCGACCTGGACGAGCTGCGTCGTGATGCGGACCCGGTCCCCCGCGCGCCGCACGCTTCCTTCGAGCAGGTACTCGACCCCCAGCTCGCGGCCGATCTCCTCGGCGCTTCGCTCCGTCTTCTTGTAGCGCATGGCCGAAGTGCGGGCGATGACACCCAGGCGCTTCGGCTGGACGCGGCCCAGGTGCGTGATCAGCTCGTCGGTCATGCCGTCCGTGAAGAACTCCTGCTCGGGGTC
>DASTBC010000280.1 GCA_035712245.1 Candidatus Eisenbacteria bacterium | reverse complement strand
ACGGCTCGCGTGAGCGCCGCGACTTCCCCGCTTCGGTCCGGCTCGTTCGGAATCGCCCGTTTCATCACCCGCACGAAGACCGGACGGTAGCTCCCCCCTCCGGACTCGGCATACCGGGTGGAGGGGATCGGATTCACCACGACCCAGGCCGAGCCGGGCGCCGATCCCAGGACCCGTCCGGCCTCGTCGGCCAGCCGCTGGGCGAGATCCTGGGACAGGATGGTCTCCGGGTCGTGCACGATCTCCACGGTGACGATGGGCATCGATCCTCCTCGCTTCTGTCGATTCTGATAGAGTTTAGAGATAGCCGCCGCCGAGTCGGTCGCCAACCGGAGGCACGGGCATGACGCAAACCCAGTCCCTACGTAGGTTGAAGCGGGTCCACTGGCGAACCCTGGATCGCCTGGTGAAGCACGCCTACCACGACGGCTTCGAAGCCGGCCTGGCCCGGGCGCATGGAGCAGGACGCCGCGGACGCACCATCCGAGCCGACGCAACCGTGGAGGGCCTCCTGAGGCGCATCGAGGGTCATTTCGGGCTGAAGCGCTACGACTTCGAGGTGCGCGTGGTGCACCCGGGGTCCGGGCGGAGGATCCCCTCCCGGGACCAGCTGCTCAAGCACCTCGTCTCGGAGTAAGCGCCCGGGGCGGCACCCACGGATCACCCCCGAGGGCGGTCACCGCACCAGAACCGCCCGCTCGGTCAGGATCGATTTCCCGGCCCGGAACCGGATCCAGTAGATCCCCGACGGGGATTCCGTCCCGCGATCGTTCCTTCCATCCCAGGCTGCTCTTCTCGAACCGTGCCAGGTCTCGTCGTGGACGAGGGTTCGCACGCGCCTGCCCGCTGCGTCCAGCACCTCGATCGTCCCGCGTGTGGACGAGGCCGTCGTCGCCTCGAAGTGGACCTGCGCGCGAAAGGGGTTGGGCCCGAGCAGCCTCAATTCCGCTCGCGCGGGCATCGGTGTCGGCTCGACGTCGCTGGGATCCACGGGGACGATCTTGAAAACCTCGCCTCCGATATCGCAAAGGTACATCTCTCCCCGGGCGTCTTCCCCGAAGCTCGAGAGGTTGTCGATGCTGATCCCGGCGGGCTCGAGCTCCGCGTTTCGGCTCTGGACGTTCGTCAGGACGCCGCCCACGAACTGCCCGGACCAGATCTCGCCCGTGCAGTAGTCCCCGAAGAAGTACGTCCCCCGAAGGTCCGGGATGTCGTATCCACGGTAAACGTAGCCGCCGGTGATGGAGCACCGGCCCCCCGAGTGGAAGTACTCGTGAGCGGGCGCGACCATGGGGCAGGACGGGTCGGTGCACGATCCGCAGGGATTCGTGGTGGAGAACTGGTACGCATGGTTCCCCTCGTAGCAGCGCCACCCGTAGTTGGCGCCCGCGGTGCCGGATGCGGCGAAGTTGACCTCTTCGTATCCGGCCTGGCCGACGTCCGCGATGATCAGATCGCCCGTGGACCGGTCGAACGAGGCTCGCCACGGGTTTCGTAGCCCCGTGGCCCAGATCTCGTCTCGGCCGGGTATGGCGCCGGCATACGGATTGGTGGGCGGGCTCGTGTACGTGGAGCCGCTCACGTCGATCCGGAGGATCTTGCCGAGGAGCGTTTCCCGATTCTGGGCGTTGTCGCTCGGATCGCCGATCCCGCCTCCGTCTCCCGTCGCGATGTAGAGATAGCCGCCGGGCCCGAAGGCGATCCAGCCGCCGTTGTGAGTGTCGAAATTCTTGGGAATCGTGAGGAGGATCGTGCCGGTCGGATTCGCGATGTCGGGATTCGCGCTGACCGTGTGTCGCGCGATCACGATGTCGTCGCTCGTGTTGGTGTAGTGGATGTAGAAGCGCCCGGTGGACGCGTAATCGGGAGCGAACGCGAGCCCGAGGAGCCCCTGCTCGAAGGCGGTCGAGAGGACGCCCGTGGTCAGGAAGGGTGTGGGAAGGAGGGTCCCGTTCTTCACGATGCGGATCCTTCCGCGTCCGTCGCCGCCCCACTGCTCCACGATGAACAGCCGTGCCGTGTCGCCCGGTGGAGCGGTGACGAAGAGCGGCATGCTGAGCCCCTGCGCCACACGGATGGTCTTGATCGGGATCGCGCCGGCTCCGTGCGGACCCGCGATCAGAAAGGCCGAGGCAAGGAGCCATGCTTGCACGGCTCGCACCGGCCGAAGCCTTCGGTTCATTGATTGGGTTCCCTTCCCACCCGATCCCTCCACCCGGAGATCACCACGTCTTCCTGGAACGGCCGGTCCCCGGACACGGCAAGCACATCGCCCGCGCGGTCGAGCACGACCGTGCGCGTCGCCTCCGTGAAGGAATCGAAGATACCGTCGTCCCATCCCCACACGAGATGGAGATGGGCGACGTAGACATCGTGATAGTCCTCGCCCGAGACCGTGAAGCGGTCCCGGTGTGCGATGGCCCCTTCGTAGACGAGACGGCTCGAATAGAGTGGGCGCGTCCCGGCCTCCCAGAACCTGCTCCGCCGGAAGCTCTCGGTGAGCCCGGCGTAGTAGTCGATCGCCGCCAGCGTCACCGCGTAGGGAAGCCGGTTCGGCCCGGCGCCCTGATACCACCAGAGATTTCCCCGCGAGACGTCGGATCCCATGTCGTAGCCCTCGAGGAGGGCCACGGATGCGACCAGGTCCCGGGGCGGATACGTCGACTCGGCGATCGCGAGAAGGCGGGCCTGGTGGGGATCCGGCGCCTTCCGGCGAATGGAAATCGTGAAGTCGCCGAGCTCCCACTCGGTCGCTTCCCATCGGTCGTGACGGCTGGCACGAGCTTGCTCGGTGTCGACGAAGTAGCCCGGCGGAAGCGCCGATGCGGCGGGATGCGGTGCGAGAACAGGGAGAAGGAGTGTGAACGAAATGACAAGCGCGGCCCCGGCCCTGCTGTCTGACATGGCTTGAACCTCCAGCCCGGCCCCCTTGCCATGAATCGTACCTTCAAAAACGAGCCGCGCCACTAGCCGTTTTTGGCGACCAGTGGCGCGTTGTCGTTTGGAGGCGCGCCGCGTGCCGGCGGCGCCAAGCCGGATCTACTGAGCCACGATCGGCTCCACGGAGGTCCGGACGGAGGCCTGGAGCGTCGAGCCCGGAGCCGCGCCGGCGAGCGGAACCCGATTCGCGCGGGTCACACGGATCGCCTGGTCGTTGCGGGCTGGATTCCCCGGAGTCGGGATCGTCTTGGTGCCGTCATCCACTTCGGGGGCTCCCTGGTAGTTCTTCGTCTCGATCGTGGCCTCCGTCGCGGCTGCGGCACGAGACCACGTGAGATGGATCGGGTGGCTCGCCTGGATCACGTCGTTCGGGCCATGGGAGGTGATCACGTGCAGATCCGGCACAGGGACCGTCGCGCCGAGGAGCTGCGCCGTACCCGCCGTCACGTCCAGAGTCAGCATGCCCGAGGGAAGTCCGGATCTCGAGGCCCGGTACGTGCCCGGCGTCCCCGGCACTTCGGTCAGCGGGACGCTCCCTCCGTCGTCCGACATCGTGACGGTCGCGCCCGAAACCGCCGCGCCGGTCGTGTCGGTCACGGTCGCCTCGAATCCCGTGGAGAACATTCCGGAGTCCGTGTCGGCGCCGCTCGCCGAGGCATGGATCACGAGGCCCCCCGCCGCGGTCGGGGTTCCCTGATCCTGAGGCTGAGGCTGGGGCTTCACGCCGTTGTCGCCGCCGCAACCCGAGACCACGAGGAGCGTGATCAGCGCCAGCACGACCCATCCGGAGCGCTCGATCAGCTTGAACACGACACTGCAATCCTCGGCCGCCATGCGGCGCGCCTCGCGACCTACCCGTTGCTCGTTCATCGAATCTCCTCGCCGGCTGCCGGCGTTTGAGGGACCTGGGTCGATACGTCCGTCTCGCCGAGTCACTAAGGCAGCGCGCGTGCCGAGTGGGCGGCGGCCATCAAGCGGGGGATCTCCAACGACTTGGCCGGGAAGGCCGGTGGCTGGAGGGTGAACCACTGCGGAGACCCGCTCAGCGGGTTGGCTATGCCGGACCAGACTCCACGGGGAAGTGGGCGGATGGTCATGGAAGATGTTGAGGTGGGACCGACGTCCGATACACTCGTCGGTCCGGAGCCGGCGCGGATCCTCACCCCGGCCCCAGGAGATCCCCCCAGTCGGTCCACTCACGCTGTAGTGGAGGATTGTTTCATGGCGAAGGCAAAGGCAGTTCCCGAGGGCTACACGACGGTGACGCCGTCCCTCATCCAGCGCGACTGCAACAAGGCGATCGAGTTCTACAAGCGGGCGCTCGGAGCGGTGGAGGTCATGCGCATGCCCGGGCCGGACGGGAAGATCATGCACGCGGAGATCCGGATCGGAAACGCGGTCGTCATGATGAACGACGAGATGATGGGGATGAAGTCGGCCGAGTCTCTCGGAAGCTCACCGGTCACGTTCTACATCTATGTCGAGGACTGCGACCAGGCCTACCAGAAGGCGATCGCGGCGGGCGGCAAGGAGGTCATGCCCCCGGCGGACATGTTCTGGGGCGACCGCATGAGCCAGTTCACGGACCCGTTCGGATATCGCTGGAGCATCTCCACGCATGTCAAGGACATGACTCCGGAGGAAATGAAGAAGGGGCAGGAGGAGTGGATGAAGCAGATGGCGGGAGCCCACTAGCCGTACTCCCTCCTGACCACGGAACGGTCCGAGGCCCCGGCGGATCGCACCGCCGGGGCCTCGTTCGTTCTCGCGCGCTGCTCCGCCACGGCGCCGCGTCCGTGCGTGCCGCTGCTAGCGGCTCAGGATGAGCTTCCGCGTGAGCCGGATTCCCTCCGCCTCGAGCCGGTAGAAGTAGGAGCCCGACGCCACCGGACTACCCGCATCGTTCTTCCCTTCCCAGCGAACACGATGAGCTCCTGCGGGGAGAAGGCCCTGCTGGAGCTCACGGATCCTGCGTCCGTGCACGTCGTACACGGACACGACCCCCACGGCCGCCCGCGCGAGGTCGAACGCGATGACCGCTTCCGCGTGGAACGGATTGGGATACGCGGCCCGGAGCCGGATCCCCGCGCGGGCGGTTTCGGACGCCTCAACGCCCGTCGGGGTTCCGAACGCGAGCTCGAGCGTCTCGTCCGTCGGGGTGCTCGTGACGCCGCCGTAGACGATCACGCGATCCCGCACGGGATCGTAGATGGCGGAGTGACCGAAACGTCCGACCGGGAGAAAGCCGGTCGGCGCGAGCTGGGACCAGGTCGGCGACCCGGAGACGCTGAGCGCCCATGTATCGGTTTTCGGCGTGGTCAGATCGGAACCGCCGTACATCACGACGCGTGAGCGAACCGGATCGTAGATCGCGGCCGCGTGGAAGCGGGCCGGCGGCGTGAGCCCCCCCGGTGAGAGCTGGGTCCATGCGGGTGATCCGTTCAGGTTGAGCTTCCACACGTCGTCGTAGAGCGTGCTGTCCGTCCCTGCGATCACGAGCATCTCGTTCGTTCCCGGGATGCGCGCCGCGCAGTGAAGCCAGCGCGACGCGGGCGGTCCCCCCGTGGGCGTGATCAGGCTCCACGCCGGCGTCCCGGAGAGCGTGAGCTGCCAGACGTCTCCAAGTGCGTTACCGGCGTAGCCTCCAAAGAGAACGAGGCGGTCGCCGGTCGGGTCGTACACGCCCGCCGTCCAGCTGCGCGGCGGCGGATCCGTTCCTCCGGCCGGATTGATCTGGGTCCAGCTCGGCCCCGCCAGGTTCAGGGCCCAGACATCGTCGAAGAGATCGCCGTCGGCATCGGCGCCGCCGAAGACGAGCATGCGATCGCGCGGTGGATCGTGAATCATCAGGTGGCCGGTCCGCGCGGAAGGCGCCTGCCCGCTGGGATTGAGCTTGGTCCACACGAGTCCGACCATCTGGAGCGACCACACGTCCTGGAGCACGCCGCCCGCCGATCCACCGAACACGATCATCCGGTCGCGAGGGGTGTCGTACGCGGCCGCGTGATCCGAGCGCCCGAAGGGAGGCACCCCGATGGGCGCGAGGTCCACCCAGGACATCCCGCCCGCGAGGGAGAGGCAGGCAAGCGTCTTCGTCGGAAGCTCCTCGCTGCCCGCGAAGAAGACCATGCGGTCCCCTGCCGTGTCGAAAATGGCCGAATGATCGTAGAGCAAGGGTGCCGTTCCCGAAGGCGCGCCGGCGCTCCACTGCGGACTCGCGAAGCCGAGCGTGAAGACCGCGCCGCTCGGTTGCTCGCCTCCCTCCTCCCCGCCGTGCACCACCATGCGATCCCTCGGGGCGTCATAGATCGCCTCGTGGCCGAATCGCGGCGTCGGGGGCGTGCCCGACGGCAGGAGCTCGGACCAGGCGGGGGTGCCCGCGAAGGGGAGCGCCCACGTGTCGTTCCACGAGTCGATCCCGTTCGTTCCACCGAACACGACCATGCGGTCCCGCACGGTGTCGTAGACGGCCGTGTGACGCGATCGCGTCGCGGGTGGGCCTCCGGTGGGCGTGATCTGCGTCCACGCGGGCGAGCCGCTCAGGGTGAGCGCCCAGACGTCGTTCCGGAAGACGATGCCGCTCTGACCTCCGTGGATGACGAGACGGTTCCGTGCCGAGTCGTGGATTCCGGTGTGGCCGAATCGAGCCGACGGCGGCGTTCCGGAGGGCATGAGCTGCGTCCAGACCGGCGTGGCTCCCGAGAGTGAGAGAGCCCATGTGTCGGACAGGGACGAGGCAGCCGTTCCGCCTTGAACGATCATGCGATCGCCCACCGGGTCGTAGATCGCGACGTGACCCCGTCGCGCCGCGGGAGCCGTGCCCGTCGGCTTGAGCCTCTTCCACTCCCGAGTCGGTCCCAGCGTGAGCTCCCACACGTCGTTCGCGTTCGTGGCGCCGATGAGCCCTCCGAAGACCACCATCCGGTTCCGTACCGGGTCGTAGATCGCGCTGTGCTGGACGCGCGCGCTCGGCGGTGGGAACGGGAGGCTGGTCCAGTGTCCATCGGCGGTGGCCGGGGACGCGGATGCCGGCGCGTACGTGCACAGGGACGCGCAAAGCAGCAAGAAGGCGACGATCTGGAACTGGACGCTCAGGGCGGGGCTCGAAACGCTGGGGAGTCTACTCATGGGTGCGGGCTCTGGACTGGGTCGTCGGGCCCCGGATGCTGAATCCGGTCCGTAGATTTTACCGACGCGGACGCCCCCTGTCGACCCGCAAGAATCGAGGGAGGTCTGATACCCTGGTGCCTTCGATGGCGATCCAGGCGCCAAGACCAACCCGTGGAGTGACCGTGCCCCTTCCCTCGGACGACTACCCCCTCGGCCGTTCCGATCGCGAGACCCGGCGCCTCATGCTCCAGCACCAGATCTACGGTCCCCTGACCCGGCGCGTGTTCGAATCCGCGGGGATCGGGGCCGGCATGAGGGTGCTCGATCTCGGGAGTGGTGCCGGCGACGTGGCGCTCCTCGTCGCGGAGATGGTGGGACCGCGAGGACGCGTCGTCGGGGTCGACATGAATGGTCGCATCCTCGAGACCGCCCGTGCCCGCGCCGCGGCGGCCGGATGGGAGAACGTCATGTTTCATGAAGGCGACGTCCGCACCCTTCCGCTCGGAACCGATTTCGACGCGGCGGTCGGGCGGTTCCTCCTCATGTATCTCCCCGATCCCGCCGCGATGCTCCGCCACCTGAGCACGATCGTGCGCCGCGGCGGCATTCTGGCGTTCCACGAGAACGATTTCAGCTATCCTCCGGCCACCTTTCCGCCGACGCCTCTGTTCGAATCGCTCCGCGAGTGGCTCATCCCGAACGTTGGGTCGTCGCATGGAGCGGAGTTCCAGATGGGGACGAATCTCTTCCGGGTGTTTCTCGAGGCCGGTCTGCCGGCCCCCGAGCTTCGGATGGAGGCCCCGGTCGGCGGAGGTCCGGACTGGCCCGGATACGAGTACCTGGCCGAGACCGCGCGAAGCCTCCTCCCCGGCCTCCAGGGCATGACGGGAGTGGATCCGAAGCAGGTGGACGTGGACACGCTCGCCGACCGACTGCGGTCCGAGGTCGTGGAGCGAAACGGAATTCACATGCTGCCGCTCATGATCGGCGCGTGGGCGCGAACACCCTGACGCGGACCATCAGCGGGTCCTTGGAGGATGGAATGGTGCGGATCGGAACGCCCCTGACGCCCGGCGCGACGAAGGTCATGTTGCTCGGCGCCGGGGAGCTCGGGAGAGAAGTCGTCATCGCGATGGAGCGGCTGGGCGTGGAGGTGATCGCGGTGGACCGGTACGCGAACGCTCCCGGGCATGCCGTCGCGCACCGCGCGCACGTCATCGACATGACCGACGCGCGAGCGCTTCGTGCGATCGTCGAGATGGAGCGTCCCGCCTTCGTCGTCCCCGAGATCGAGGCCATCGCCACCGACGAGCTCCTGCGCATCGAGGCGGACGGGCTCGCGACCGTGATCCCGACCGCGCGCGCCACGCGCCTCACCATGAACCGCGAGGGGATCCGGCGGCTCGCCGCGGAGGAGCTCGGCGTGCCCACTTCCAGGTACGCCTTCGCCGAGAGCGCGGCCGAGGTGCGCGCGGCGGGCGCGACGCTCGGCTACCCGTGCCTCGTGAAGCCCGTCATGTCCTCGTCCGGGAAGGGACAGTCGCTCGTGAAGGCGCCCGAGGAGGTGGACGCGGCCTGGGAGGTCGCGATGAGCGCGGGGCGCGTGCGCGGCGGCCGCGTCATCGTGGAGGAGAGAATCGAGTTCGATTACGAGATCACGCTCCTCACGGTTCGGGCGCGCGACGCGTCGGGCGAGACGAGGACCTCGTTTTGCGAGCCGGTCGGCCATGTCCAGGTGAAGGGCGACTACGTCGAGAGCTGGCAGCCCCAGCCCATGTCCCCGCTCGCGGGCGAGCGGGCTCGCGAGATCGCGCGGAACATCACGGACTCGCTCGGCGGGCGTGGGATCTTCGGCGTCGAGCTCTTCGTGAAGGGAGATCAGGTCTGGTTCAGCGAGGTGAGCCCGCGCCCGCACGACACGGGCATGGTGACCCTGGTCACCCAGGCCCAGAACGAGTTCGAGCTCCACGCGCGCGCGGTGCTCGGACTGCCGGTGGATCCCACGCTTCGGTCCCCGGGAGCGAGCGCCGTCATCTACGGCGGCATGGACGCGGCCGGGATCGCATACGAAGGGGTGGACGAAGCCCTCCTCGTGCCGAACACCGACTTGAGGCTGTTCGGGAAGCCGGAGGCGTTCCCCCGCCGGCGCATGGGAGTCGCGCTGGCCTACGGCGGCGACATCGATGACGCGAGGGAGCGGGCCAAGCGCTGCGCGTCCCTGGTGCGTCCCGTGCGGGCCTCGTCCGCGGACTCGGGATCTCCGGACCGCACCCTGGAGTCGGCCACTCCGAACGGCTGATGGCTTTGTAACACGGACCGTTCCCCCTTGCGCACGGACCCCGGCTCCGTGCTCGCTCCGCAGGGTCGATCCTCCATCCCCGTCTCACGTTCTCCGCCGCGAACGCGGCCGGAGCGCCGTGGCACATGCATTGCTCGGTTCGCCGACCTCGGGTCCCGCGACGGGGACCCTCGTCCGCACGAATTCCACCGAGGAGGTGAGCCATGGCGAGAGTCGCGTTCATCGTGGCCAATGATTTCGAGGATTCGGAGTTCCGCGAGCCCTACGAGCGCCTGCGCCGCGCGGGACACGAGGTGACCGTGATCGGCTCGGAAGCCGGGACGCCGATCCAGGGCAAGAAGGGGAAGGAGAAGATCGTTCCCGACACGTCGATCGACCGCGTCTCGCCGAGCGATTACGACGCGCTCGTGATTCCGGGTGGCTACTCGCCGGACCGCCTTCGCATGGACCGGCGCATGGTGGATTTCACGAGAGGCTTCTTCGATGAGGGCAAGCCCGTGGCCGCGGTGTGCCACGCGCCGTGGATGCTCGTCGAAGCCGGCATCGCGCGGGACCGGACCGTGACGTCCTGGCCCTCCATCCGGACCGACCTCGTGAACGCGGGCGCCCGGTGGGTCGACCAGGAGGTCGTGGAGGACGGTCCGCTGATCACGTCGCGGAAGCCGGAGGACCTCCCCGCGTTCAGCGCGGCGATCCTGCACCGCCTGGATGCCATGGGTCCGCGGAGGCCCGACCGCTCCATGGACATGCCCGCGACCAACTCGTTGTCGGAGCGTCCCGCGATCTGATCCCGCGCCGCACCGGTCGCGCTTCCCGTCGGGCGGCTCGTGCGGGTGCGAGCTCGAGAGTCCCCTCGGTCTGGTAGACTACCGTCCATCCCTGGACACGGGCCATCCGGCCCCGAGCACCACTACCCCCTGAGGAGATTCGCCATGATTCGTACCCGCACGGCGCGCGCCGGGCTACTTGCTACGGCCGCGCTCTTCCTGGTCTCGGCCCCCCATCTCTCGATCCCGGCCCGCGCCCAGACCGAGCTCGCGCTGCCCCGCGTGAGCCCGTCGGCGACCGTCACGCAGACGATCGGGCTCACGAACCTCAAGGTCACGTACAGCCGTCCCGGCGTGAAGGGGCGCGCGATCTGGGGCGGGCTCGTCCCGATGAACGAGGTCTGGCGCACGGGGGCCAACGAGGCCACCACGTTCGAGACCTCGGACGCGATCACCGTGGCCGGGCAGAAGCTCCCGGCCGGGAGCTACAGCTTCTTCACGATCCCGGCGAACGACGAGTGGACGATCGTCTTCAGCAACGCGAAGGGCGCCTGGGGATCGTTCGACTACTCCGAGAAGAACGATGCGCTCCGGGTCAAGGTGAAGCCGGGGAGCGCGCCGCACGAGGAGTGGATGAGCTTCTCGTTCGACAACCTCACGCCGACGGGCGGGGAGCTCGCGCTCCGGTGGGAGAAGGTGCGCGTCGCGATTCCGATCCAGGTCGACGTGACCGAGAAGGCGCTCGCCAATTCCCGCGCCGCCGTGGCCGCGATGAAGGCGGACGACTGGCGCACGCCGTTCCGCGCGGCGCAGTACTTCTTCAACGTGGACCAGAACGTCCCGGAAGCCACCCAGTGGGCCGAGAAGTCGGTCTCGATCCAGCAGAACTACTTCAACATGAGCCTCCTCGCCGACATGCAGATGAAGGCCGGGAAGACGAAGGAAGCCATCGCCACCGCGGAGAAGGCCGTGCAGATCGGCAAGGCCGACAAGGACAAGCCCGACACGCGCCCGACCGAGAAGAAGGTCGCGGAGTGGAAGCAGAAGACGATGTGAAACGGGAGGGCTTGGGCGACTGGCGAAAGGCCCAAGTCGCGTGCACGGACGACGATCATTATGACGGGTGCGAACCCTCGGGTTCGCACCCGTTCATCTGGCTCCCGAATCCTACTCGACGACCGTCCTTCGGAGCTCTACGGGGCGGGTACGGTGACGGTATTGCCGGCGAGCGTCACCGCACCGATCCGGGCCAGCGCCCTGCCCTCTAGCGTCGCCCCGGTGTTCAGGGTAATCGACTGATCCGCCATGAGGGTCCCCTTGAATGCGGACGTCGTTCCCAGCGTCGCCGAGCTCCCGACCTGCCAGAAGACGTTGGAAGCCTTGGCCCCACCGGCCAGGATCACGGCCCGACCGGATGTCGTGGTGAGCGTCGATGCCATCTGGAAGATGAAGACCGCATCGGCGTCGCCCTGAGCATCCAGCGTGAGATCTCCCGAGGAGATCGAGAGCGAGGACGTGGACTTATACAGGCCCGGGGGAAGAGTCAACCCGCCGAGATTGCCGGCCACGGTCACCGGTGCCAGCGTTCTTCCGGCGGCATCGTTATACGCCGTCGTGAGATCCGTCATGGCCGTCGCCGATGTTACATCACCGGGGTGTATCACACCGGTCAGAGTTCCCGGCGGGAAGCCGGTGACCGCGGTTCCCGGGCTCACGCCCAGATCTCCCGTTAGAACGGTGGCACCCGTGCTGGTAACCGTCGAACCAGCCAGGATGGCAAACGCCCCAGCTCCGCCGAGATCCACGGCCGCCTGATCGCCTGTCGTCGCCGCTGTCTTGAAGCTCCACACATGATTACTCGCCAGTGAATTGCCGGCGACATCCTTGGCCCCGGTCGTGATCGTCGCCGCATAATCCGTGTCGAGGGCGAGGGCAGTTGTGGGAGTAAATTTCGCTATTGCTGTCGACCCGTCGTAGGTGACGGTACCGGTCACGGGTGTCGCACCAGGTCCGGTTACGGTGAAGGTGGTCGTCGTGATCGTGGAGGCGTTCATC
This sequence comes from Candidatus Eisenbacteria bacterium, assembly GCA_035712245.1. Taxonomy (GTDB): domain Bacteria; phylum Eisenbacteria; class RBG-16-71-46; order SZUA-252; family SZUA-252; genus WS-9. The sequence goes on along the minus strand of DASTBC010000280.1, from coordinate 4,805 downwards.
GCTTCACTGAAGGAGGCCGTGATGACGGCGACGCCTGTGGCACCATTGGCAGGATTGGTAGAACTCACTGTGGGTGCGACTGTGTCGCCCGGGCTGACGGGATTGTCGTCGTCATCCGAACATCCAGCCATTGCGACCAGCAGCATTGCCAACGGTAACGCGGTAAAGACACTCGTTCGGAGATGCATCGAGGTCTCCTCTGTAGGGGGGTGCGTCCCGCGGGTAGTGCTCCGGACGGGTGCAGTGGGCTGTCGATGCGAATGGTGCCACACGCCTCTGGCTGAACCAGAGAGTTGATGTGTGGCTTGCGAGTCCCAGGAGCAGGACCTCATGTGCCCACACGCGGCGAGGAGCGCACCGCCATCCTCGAGAAACTCCGCGACGTACTGTAAACGGGCAGAAAACGTGCCATGGGCGGAGACAAACCCGCAGCTTCCAGAAGCCCTTGCGGGTCCGACGACAAGCATGGTCCCAGGGTTGGCGCTTGATCGAGGGGTCCACCCGTCCCGAGAAGAAAGTGTTTCAAGACCTCGCCGGGTTCTTCAACGAGTTGGCGCGAGTACCAACCAGCCGAACATGTCTGGACCAGCCGCGACTAGCCGGAACCTCCCGCCGCCCGGAATTTCGCGCGGGAGCAGGCTGCGAGGAGATTTGCCACCGCGATCACGGTGAGACAGCCCACCACGTTGTACCAGAGAAACGAGATCTCGGTGGCGAGGAAGCACCAGATGACCGCCCCTTCCGCCACGAGCGCGGCCAGGAACACCGCCGTCCCGCCCACGCGCTTCCAGTAGAACGCGACCAAGAAGATCCCGAGGATCGTTCCGTAGACGAGGGACCCCAGGATGTTCACGGCCTCGATCAGGGATCCGAGGCGGCTCGCGAACTCCGCGAATGCGATCGCGAACGCGCCCCAGAAGAGGGTCGCGGCGCGCGTGATCCACACGTCCCGGCGGCCCTCGGGAGGTCCGCCGAGGCCGAACCTCCGCACGAAGTCCACCGAGGTCGTCGAGGAGAGGGCGTTCAGCTCCGCCGAGGTCGAGGACATGGACGCCGCGAAGATCGCGGCGAGCACGATCCCGATGACGCCGGCCGGGAGATGGTGGAGGACGAAGCTCAGGAACACGTAGTTCGTGTCACTCCCCTGGGCGCCGGGATCGGTGCGCCGGATGACCTCCACGGCTTCCGCGCGTGTCGCCTTGGCGCGTGACTCCGCGTCGCGGAGCGCTTCGCGAGCGGACGCCGCCCTGGCCCCGTCCCCCGAGCGCTCCGCGGCCACGTACTCCGTCGCCCGGGTGGCGCGCTCCTCCGTGATCGCGCGATGCTCGGCCTCGATCTCCCGGAACGCGGCCGCATGCGGACCGGAGCGCGCCCGCTCGGCCTCCACGGGATTGAAGACCACCGGGTGCGGCGTGAACTGATAGAACACGAACACCATCGTGCCCGCGAGCAGGATCACGAACTGCATCGGCACCTTGAGGATCCCGTTCGTGAGGAGCCCGAGGCGGCTCTGCGCGACCGACTGTCCGGTGAGATACCGGCCCACCTGCGACTGGTCGGTTCCGAAGTACGAGAGCGCGAGGAAGCACCCGCCGATGAGCCCGGACCAGAAGTTGTACCGATTCTCCACGTCGAACGAGAAGTCCACGGCATTGAGCCGCCCCTGCGCTCCGGCCACGCGCAGCGCGTCCACGAACGTCACCCCCGGAGGGAGCGAGGCCACGATGAGGAAGAACGCGATCCCGATTCCGGCGAGGAGGATGAGCATCTGGACGAACTGGGTGTGGTTCACCGCCTTCGCGCCCCCCGAGGTCGTGTAGATCACGACGAGCGTCCCCGTGAGGATGTTCGTGAGGTGGATGTTCCAGCCGAGGAGCACGGACAGGATGATCGAGGGCGCGTAGATCGTGAGCCCCGCCGCGAGCCCGCGCTGCACGAGGAAGAGCGAGGCGGCGAGGAGACGCGTCTTGGTGTCGAAGCGGGACTCGAGGTACTCGTACGCGGTGTAGACGCGGAGCCGGTGGTAGATCGGCACCGCGGTCGCGGCCAGCACCACCATCGCGATCGGGAGGCCGAAGTAGAACTGCACGAACCGCATCCCGTCCGCGTACGCCTGGCCCGGCGTGGCGAGGAACGTGATGGCGCTCGCCTGGGTCGCCATGATGGAGAGCGCGACCGTGTGCCACGCCATGGTGCGGTCGGCGAGGAGGTAACCCTGGAGGTTCCGGTTCGCCCTTCCCCGCCAGATGCCGTAGACGACGATCCCGGCGAGCGATCCGCCCAGGACCAGCCAGTCGAGGACGCTCACGCCGAGAAGGCGCGGGTGAACCAGGTGAAGAGCGCGATCAGGAACGCGAGGAAGAGGAGCACCGCAGCGTAGAACGTGGCCCAGGTGCTCCAGGGGGGCGGATCGATCGAATCCTGCCCGCCCGGCGCGTCGCGCTCGCCCTCGTCGCCGCCGCCGGTCGGCGCCGCGCGCATCAGCTCTTCCCCCCGCTCACGAGGTTCGCGAAGAGCCGGTACGCCCCCGGCACGCCGGCGGGCAGCTGGCGGAACCAGGCCAGCCCCGTATAGATGAACGTTCCCTTCCCGTGTCGCGCGTAGAGGAGGCTCCCACCCGTGGGCGATTCCCCGGGATCCCCCATCGCGAGCGGCGTCTCGTACTCCTTCGCCCAGGGCTTGGCGAAGTAGAGCCCGCGCTCCTGGACCCAACCTTCGAAGTCCGACGCCGCGATGCGGTTCGGACGCGAGAGGAGCGGATGGCCCGCCGTGAGCTGGACGGGCGATTCCTCCACGGTGACGCGATCGCGCGAGATCTGGAACGGATACGGTCCGAGCCGGTCCTGGAGCGTGGGCTGCGTGGTGCTGTACTGGATCACGAGCGTGCCGCCCGACTTCACGTACTCGAGGAGCCGGTCCTGTGTCCGGACGAGCGCGGGACGCGTGTTGTACGCGCGCACGCCGACCACGATCGCGTCGAGCCCCGCGAGCCGTCCCGATTCGATCTCCTCGTCGGTGAGCATCGCCACTTCGTATCCCATCTGCTCGAGCGCGTCGGGAACGTCGTCCCCCGAACCCATCACATAGCCCACGCGCGATCCCCCGGTCGCGAGATCCACCCGGGCGAGCTTCGCGGTCGCGGAGGGGAAAAGGGTGGAGACGGGAATGTGGGAATAGTCGATCACCTGGCGGCCGCGCGCGTACCGTGTGCCGCCCACCGCCATGGAGGCCGTCACGGAAGCCGCGCCGCCGGATTGCGACGGCTTCACGCGAAAACGAAGGCCCACGGGCGAGGCCGCGGTCACCGTGATCGTCGTCTCGGACGGCGTCGCGGTCCAGCCCGGAGGAAGCTCCAGGCGTACCGGACCGGTCGCACCCGCCGCCGACGCTTCCACGGTCACGCGGACGTCGCGCGTGGAGGCGTCCGGGAAGAGATACGCGCTCCGGTCGAGGCGCACGGTGACGGGCGGCACGATCTCGAGCGGACGGTAGCGCTCCCCCAGCACGCGGTCGGTCCACCGGTAGAGGACCGGCACCTCGTACGCGAAGCGCTGTCCCGCGATCTCGAGGGTCGCGCGCGCGACGAGCGCGGGCGGGTTCTCCGCCGCGGTGATCCACCGGGGATCCGTCATGCGGTAGGCGCCCGCCTCGGGCTCCTCGAGCAGCCACGCGGGATGCGTGATCGCGGCATCGGCCGGAACGCGCACGCGCGCGATGCCGCTCACGGGCCGGTTCGTCTCGAGCGCCCGGTTCGCGAACCCACGCGTGTCGGCGGTGTCGGGCGGAGCGGGGGCGAGCGACGCGCCATGAGGCATCTCGATCGAGACGAGCCGGACCGGAGCCACCGAGCGGCTCAGGACCGACACGGTCACCGGGATCTCGCCCCCGGGCGTCACGGCCGCCTCCGACGCGATCGCTTCGATCCAGAGTCCCGCGCACGAGCGGATCGCCTCGAGCAGGTCGATGCGCTTCCGCGCGACCCAACGGTCGGTTTCGAGGCCCGCCATCGCGGCGTGCGCGCGGGCGAGCGCGGGGAGGGCTTTGTGCGGCGCCGCCGGATCGAAGTCACGCGCGGCCACGGCGAGAGCCTCGTCCACCTTCTTCCCGCCGCGGATGCGCTGCCAGGTCGTCGTGACTCCCTCGAAGAGATCCGCCCGGGCCGGCTCGCCGGCCTGGAGCACGAGGTGATTCGGGATGGGTCCGCGGCGCTCGGGGGCGCCGAACCCCTGGCTCTTGTGCATGCTCCGGCTCCGGGCCGCGATCTCCGTGTAGCTCTCGCCGAGGAGCGGGCTGTACGCGCCCAGGTCCACCGTGAGCGGCTTCACCGCACCCGATGCGACGGCCGCCGAATCGAGCTGGAAGGCGTTCCAGAGGAGCCGCTTCGCCTGCCAGGGCCGAAGCCCCTGCTCGGGGAAGCGCGCCGAGTCCGCGGCGGCGGTGAACGCTTCCTGCGCCAGAATGGCCGACGCCTGATGGTGGCCATGGCCGCCGCGCCCGTCCGTGGGGAATCGCGTGATGATGACGTCGGGACGGAACTCGCGGATCGCGCGCACCACGTCGGAGAGGATGCGGTCGTGTCCCCACATCCGCATCGTCTCCTCCGCGGTCTTCGAGTACCCGAAGTCGATCGCGCGCGTGAAGAACTGCTCCGCCCCGTCCACGCGTCTCGCGGAGAGGAGCTCCTGGGTCCGGATCACGCCGAGCGCCTCTCCGGTCTCGGGACCGATCAGGTTCTGCCCTCCGCTCCCTCGCGTCATGGAGAGATATCCCACGCGCGCCCTGCGCTCCCGGGAGAGCCAGGTGAT
>DASTBC010000279.1 GCA_035712245.1 Candidatus Eisenbacteria bacterium | reverse complement strand
ACGAGAAGGACCCCGTGTCGGGTCTCGCGAGCGTCACTGGAAGCGCCCGATCCTTTTGATGCTACATCGGTTGCGCTCGTCTCCAGCATCCGGTGAGACTAGCATCGGGGGGTGGGGGTGTCAACGATCGGAGGCGGTGGGTGAAGCCTCCTGCACAGGCGAGCTAGTCCATGCCGGGGGGTATCACCATCGTGGGCGGGTCAGACGTGGGCCCGCGCGGCCGCGGCGGCGATGATTCCGGAGAGCCGCTCCGGCTGAAGCGGCTTCACCACGTGCTCGTCGAAGCCCGCTTCCCTCGCTCGCTCTCGATCCTCTGGCAAGCCGTACCCGGTCAGGGCGACCAGGTAGAGGCCCTGCGCGTCGGGGCTCGCGCGCAGGGCGCGCGCGACCTCGTAGCCGTCGAGCTCCGGCAACCCCACGTCGATCAGCACCACGTCGGGGCGGACCCGGAGCGCGGCGTCGATCCCTTCCTTCCCGTCGGCGGCGACGTGAACCTCATGGCGGTCCAGCTCCAGCATGGCCCGAAGCATCTCGCGTGCGTCCTGGTGGTCCTCGATCACGAGGACGCGCCGGCCCAGGGGTACGACGGGCACCGCGGACACCTCCACGGTCGATCCAGCGTCCTGGCGCGCCTCGCCCGCGGAGGAAGGGGACGAGGCCGGTATGGCCGGCAGGGACACGGTGAAGGTGCTCCCCTTGCCGAGCCCCTCGCTTTCCGCCCGCACGGTGCCGCCATGCAGCTCCACGAGCCGCTGGACGAGCGTCAAGCCGATGCCGAGCCCGCCTTGCCCACGTTCCAGCGTGGGCGCGCCCTGCTCGAAGAGCTCGAAGATGGTCGCGAGCGCCTCGGGCGCGATCCCGGATCCGTCGTCCCTCACCTCGAGCACCGCACAGCCGTCCTCGTTCCGTACCGTCACGCGCACCATCCCTCCCGCAGGCGTGAACTTGACCGCGTTCCCGACGAGGTTCGCGACGACCTGTTCGAGCCGGGTTTCGTCACCGTCGACCCATACGGACTCGCTCTCGGCCCCGATCGTGTGCAGGTCCAGAGCTCCCGCGATTCTCAGCGTCTCGAGGGCACTTCTCGCGACCACGCTCAGATCGACCGGCGCTCTCTGGAGGCGAATCTTGGCGGCGGTGACACGGCTCATGTCGAGGAGGTCGTCGACCAGGCGGCCGAGGTGGCGGATCTGACGAAGCATCGCGGCCCGCACGCGCGCGTCCGACTCGGGAGAACGGTCCGCGTGCTCGAGCACGTGCACGGCACTGGAGAGCGCGCCGATCGGATTGCGGAGCTCGTGCCCGAGCATCGCCAGGAACGCGTCCTTCGCGCGGTCGTGGCGGCGGAGCACACGCTCCGTCTCCGCTCGCGCCTGGGCGAGCTCGAGGAGAGACCCCACGCGCGCGAGCAGCTCCCGCGCGCTGAAGGGCTTCACCATGTAGGCGTCCGCGCCGGCCGCGAGCCCCTCGATCCGGGACTCCTCGCCCGCTCGAGCCGAGAGGAGGAGCACCGGTACCGAGCGCGTGAGCGGATCCTCTCGAATCGCCGCCAGGAGCCCGAAGCCGTCGAGCCGCGGCATCATCACGTCGGCGAGTACGAGATCCGGCGGAGCGGCCCGGACGGATTCGAGCGCCGCCTGCCCGTCGGCGACGACCTCCACCTCGTACGTGCCGGCGAGGAGGCGGCGGAGGTAGTCGCGCATGTCGGCGTTGTCGTCGGCGACGAGAACGCGGAGGTTCGCGCCGGCACCGCCCACGAATGGCGGAAGCGCGAGGGCGAGGGCGGCGCTCGTCTCCGCTCCGGAGTCGGATTCCGCGTCCGGCAGCCAGCGAAGCGCCTCCTCGATGAAGGGTCGCGCCCCGACGCCCGTGGGCTCGAGCCGCCGGGCTGCCTGGATCCGCTCCGGAGGCAAGTGCGAGGCGCCATGGGGGACCCGCACGGTGAACGTCGTCCCGCGCCCCTCCTCGCTCCGGACGGCGACCTCTCCGCCGTGGAGCTTCACGAGCTCCTGCACGAGGGCGAGCCCGATCCCGGTTCCTTCGTGGGTGCGGGAGCGGGACTGCTTCACGCGGTGGAACCGCTCGAACACGCGAGGCAGATCCGCCTCCGGAATCCCCACGCCCGTGTCGCGGACGCGGAGCTCGGCGTGGGAGCCCGCGTCGTGCAGCGTCACCTCGATCTCCCCTTCGAAGGTGAACTTCAAGGCGTTCGAGAGGAGGTTCAGGACGATCTTCTCCCACATGTCGCGGTCGACGTACGCGGGCTGCGGCGAGGGAGGACAGTCGACCATGAGCCGGAGCCCCGCGCGCTCCACCGCCGATCGGAACACGCTCGCGAGCTCGGCCGTGTACGTCCCGAGGTCCACGGGCTCGTAGCTCGCCTCGATGCGCCCCGCCTCGATCCGCGAGAAGTCGAGCAGCGTGTTCACGAGCCGGAGGAGGCGCAGGCTGTTCCGGTGCGCGACGCGCAGGGTCTCCGAGGCAGCCTCGGGAAGAGGGCCGTGCGCCTCCGCCAGCGTGTCCTCGATGGGGCCGAGCATGAGGGTGAGCGGCGTGCGGACCTCGTGCGAGACGTTCGAGAAGAACGCCGTCTTCGCGCGGTCGATGGCGGCCAGCGCTTCGGCGCGGCGCCGCTCCTCCTCGAGCGCCTGCGCATCGGCGATGCCCGAGGCGATCTGCGTCGCCACGAGCTCGTAGAAGGTCCGGTACGCCTCGTCGAGGGCCCGCATCGGGCTCACGGCCGCGACGAGGATCGCGCGGGGGCGGTCCTGGCCCGGAAGGAGCACGGGGAGCGAGAGCGCCGAGTGGGGCGCGATCTTCCACGCTCCGGTCGGGAGGGAGTCATGGCGCCGCGTGAGATCCGTGAGCAACTTGGCGCCGCCCGTGCGCGCCACCCGCTCCAGACTCCACGGGGTGGGATGATCTCGACCGAGCGGGACCTCTCTCGGGGCCACGGCCACGTCGCGCTCCACCCCGGCGGTCGCCTCCAGCACCGCGACCGAGCGCTCCGCGTCGACCCGGTAGATCATCGCGAACGGCACGTCCTGGGGATTCGACGCCAGGATGGCGGCCGCTTCGCGGTAGACCAGCTCCTCCCGCTCCCCTCCCTTGCACCGCGCCGCGAGGTCCCGGAGCGTGCGAAGCCTGCGCTCCCCGATCACCTTCTCGGTCGTCTCGATGACCGGGCAGAAGATGCCGCCGATCCGTCCCCCCTCCGCGTGAATGGGGCTGTACGAGAAGGAGAAGTATGCCTCCTCGGGATAGCCGTGTCGGTCGATGTGAAGGAGGAGGTCCCGTGAGCGCGTGGCCTCACCGCGCTCCAGCACCTGAGCGAGCATCGGGCCAATGACGTCCCAGATCTCCGCCCAGACCTTCGAGCCCTGCATCCCGAGGGCGGCGGGGTGCTTGGCCGGTCCGAGGATCGCGCGGTACTCGTCGTTGTAAAGGATGGTGAGCTCCGGCCCCCACCAGAGCACGATCGGGAACGCGCAATCGAGGCAGGTGCTGACGGAGGTTCGGAG
>DASTBC010000278.1 GCA_035712245.1 Candidatus Eisenbacteria bacterium | reverse complement strand
ACGACACCTCGATGCGGCGGCCGGGGGACTGAAGAGGGAGAGTCCCGCAGCGGCGCGGCGCCGCCGGTCAGCCGGCGGCGCGCCGATAGACGTCCGTGTTCAGGTACTTGAGCCCCGAGTCCACCATCAGGGTGACCACCTCCAGCCTTCCCTGGCACATGACAAATTGTCAGGTGCATCCTGACAGATCGCCATCCGGGCCGCACCTTGCACCGTGCGCCTTCACCGGGCTTCCGCACGACCGGCCCGCGATCCGGCTCGCGTGCAGCGTCATCGCGCTCGTAATCGCCTCCCGCCGCGTCCGGAAACCCCTCCCGTCGCGTCCGATCCCGAGGGCACGAGTGATGCATATGAGTCGGCTGGGAACCCACTCACATGACCGATCCCTCCACGCTCATCGCCTGGATCACCCTGGCGCTCGTGGCGGCCGTCGCCTTCCTGCTCGAACGGAGGCGGCACGCGCGCGCGCGCCGCCTCGTCGCGGCGGTCGAGGAGTCCGGCCGCCAGGAGGAGGCGCCTTCGATCCATCCCAGGATCGACGTCGCGAAGTGCATCGGCTGCGGCTCCTGCGTGGAAGCGTGCCCCGAAGGGGACGCGCTCGTCGTCGCCGACGGGCGCGCACGCTTGATCCGCCCGTCCCACTGCGTCGGTCACGGCCGGTGCGAGCAGGTGTGTCCCACCGGAGCGCTCACGCTCGTGTTCGGCACCGCGGAGCGCGGCGTGACGGTCCCGCTCCTCGACGAGAACCTCCAGACGAGCGTGCCGGGGATCCACGCGGCGGGCGAGCTGAGCGGGTTTGGACTGATCCGAACGGCGGTATCCCAGGGAGTACGCGCCGCCGAGCGCCTCGCTTCGTCCATGGGCTCGACAGGCAGGACGAACGGCGGTCCCGACATCGCCATCATCGGCGCCGGTCCCGCGGGTCTCGCCGCCGCGCTGGCCTGCCGGGAGCGCGGCATCTCGCACGTGGTCCTCGACCAGGAGGGTCTCGGCGGCAGCATCCTCCATTACCCCCGGCGAAAGCTCGTGCTCACGGCACCGGTGCGCCTCCCCGTGGTCGGCGAGATGAACTTCCGCGAGGTGGACAAGGAGTCCCTGCTCGCGTTCTGGCAGGACGCCGTGCGCCGCGCTCGGATCGAGATCCGTGCGCCGAGGCGGGTGGTCGCGATCGATCGTGAGGACCGCGCCTTCCGGATCCGTACCCCGGAGGGCGATGTCCACGCGCGAGGGGTCATCTTGGCGGTCGGCCGCCGAGGAACGCCGCGCCGGCTCGGTGTGTCCGGCGAGGACGGCGCCAACGTCGCGTACCGGCTGCTCGAGCCGGAGCCCTTCGCGGGAAGGCGCGTGCTCGTCGTGGGCGGAGGAAACTCCGCGATCGAGGCGGCGCTCGCGCTCCTGGACGCGGGGGCCCGGACGCGTCTCGCGCATCGCGGTGACTCCTTCACGCGCCTCGCGGACGCCAACCAGAGGCGACTCGACCGGGCGGTTCAAAGCCGGACGCTCGAGGTTCACCTGAAGACCCAGATCCGGCGGATCGAGCCCGCGGAGGTGACGCTCGACGTCGAGGGCCGGACGTGCCGGCTCGAGAACGACGACGTCTTCATCTTCGCGGGCGGGGAGCTGCCGACCGCGTTCCTGGAACGGCTCGGCGTCGCGACGACGACCTACTTCGGGGAGCCACCACGGCCGCCCGCGGCGGGGAAGGCGGCATGAGCGCCGTCGCGCGCGTCCTCCGCGCGGGGTTCATCCTCGGCACGATCGCCGTGTGGGCCCAGCTCCTCGTGTACGGGCTGCCGTACTACCGGCTCGGCCTGGCCGATCGCATCCATTCGCCGCTCCACGCGGACCTGCGGCCGAACGGGCGCCTGGGACTCCTCTACGCCTACATCGGGACGGCCTGCCTGCTCCTGCTCCTGCTCTATCTCGTCCGGAAGCGCGCCGGATGGCTCCGCCAGGCCGGTCCGCTCCGCGTCTGGCTCGGGGCCCACATCGCGCTCGGGATTCTGGGCCCGGCGATGATCACGCTCCACTCGTCGTTCAAGCTCGGCGGGGCGATCGCGATCGGGTACTGGGCGATGATCGGCGTGATGGCGAGCGGGTTCGCGGGCTACTACCTCCTGAGGCAGGTGCGCGGCGCCATGGCGGAGACCGAGCACGGCGTCACCAGGTGGGAGTCGACGCTCGAAGCGCTCGACCGTGAGCTCGCCGGACGCTACGGACTCACGCCGGATCAGATCGAGCGGCTCCGGGTCGAGGCCGGCGTGCAGCGCGCGGGCCGCGCCGGCGTCCTCGGCAGCCTCGTCTTCCTCGTGCGGGAGGACGTGCGGGACCTGGCGGACCGCATCGGCATCGGCGCGCGCGAGATCCCCGGCGCGCGCCTCCGCGGCACGGAGCGGCGCCGCTACCGGAAGCTCGTCCGCGATCGCCGCTCGCTCGAGCGGCGTCACGCCTTCCTGCGCCAGGCCGAGGAGCTCTTCCACTACTGGCACGTGATCCACCGCCCGTTCACGTTCGT
>DASTBC010000277.1 GCA_035712245.1 Candidatus Eisenbacteria bacterium | reverse complement strand
CGCGATCGCCCCCGAGCAGGTGTTCCCGCAGCGGTGGGATCCGTCGCTCGCGTACGAGCACCGGGACTCGCTCGTCGCGTTTCCCACGCCCGGATCGCTCATCTTCTACGGCGGCCGGCGGAGCGACCCCGTGTTCCACACGAAGAAGGCGCTCGAGTTCTGGCAGCGCGTGGTGGAGCACGTCGGCGATGTCCTCGAAGACCTCGTCGTGCGCTGGGATCGCGAGGGCTGGCCCGCGCCGCGCGGGCGTCGCGCGCTGCGGGGGCAGGGGAGAGCCGGGACCGGAAGCCACGTCCGTCCCGGGATCGCGGCGGTCCCTCCGCCGGACCAGCCGAAGCGCGCGCCCAAGAAGTAGCTCCCGCCCACCACTGCCTCACCCGGCACGCCGGGTCCGTTCGGCCGTTCCTCCTCAAACGTCTGTCTCATGAGTGCCATCTCGAGAACGACCCCCAACCGGAGGCAACTCATGGGATTCGCGCGACGTCATGGTGGCTGTCTGCTCCTCGCTCTTGGTCTGATCCTCCCTCCCCCAGCTTCCTCTACAGCCTCGTGGGATCCGCTCTTCCGCGGCGCCCAGGCTTTCGACGTGGGGACATGGCCGCCGACTTCCAACTACCGTCACAGCTCGCCCAGCCAGCTCGTGGCGGGTGATTTGAACGCGGACGGGCGGCCGGACATCGTCGTCGTGAACCGGGACGTCATTGGGACTGGGGGAAGGACCATGTCGGTGCTCCTCCACTCTCAAGACCCGAGCGCGCGCTCGGCGTTCCTTCCCAAGGCCACCTACCCGACCCTGGTGGAGCCGATGCATGTGGAGCTTGCCGACATGAATCTGGACGGACACCTCGACGCGGTCGTCCGGTCGGTCTTGGACTCCGTGTGCGTCATGCTGGGCACGGGTACCGGGACGTTCGGCGAGCCGGTCCACCGAGCGGCGCTGGGCACTCACGCCGAATACAGCGCCCCTCGCGCCATGGTCCTGGCGGATGTAAACCAGGACGGGTTGCCCGACGTCCTCACCGCAGGGACCTCCACGGGCGGGTTTCCCATACCTCGGATCTCCGTCCTTCTTGGAGCCGGCGGAGGATCGCTCGCTCCCCCAACTCTCTTCGACGCGAACTCGGACGGACAAGGGTACTCCCTCGCGGTCCAAGACTTCACCGGAGACGGGATTGCGGACGTCGTGGTCGGCGTATCCGGGGGCGCCACGCTGCTTCAGGGAAGCGGGACGGGCATGTTCGGGTATGTGCAGCACGTCCTGAGCGTTGTCGATCACCTCATCACGACCACGGTCACGGATCTCAACGGGGACTCGGCTCCCGATCTCGTCTTCAGCGGCTTCAGCATGGTCTATACGTTGGTCAATACGGGAGGCGGCACGTTCAGCGCGGGATCCTATGCCGCGCCCAACGCATCCGCCGAATTCGTCGAGCTGGGCGATGTGAACCTCGACGGCAGTCTCGATCTCGTGACGAGCGGGTTCGGGCGTCCGATCTCCGTACGGCTCGGAAACGGAAACGGTACGTTCACGAGCGCCATGGTCCACGCATCGCCGCATTCTTGGTCCGGGGATTTCCGGCTCGTCGACGTGAACATGAACGGGCGACTGGATCTCGTGGTCTCGAGCCCTGGCTCCAGTACGGCCAGGCCCCACATGGTTTCCTTGCTCCTCGATGATGGATCGATAGGCTTCCAATCGGTCGTCGCGAGTACGCCGTTCCTGAGCGGCGTCCGACATCCAGCCGTCGCCGATTTCGACCAGAACGGAAAACTCGACGTCGCGGTTTCCAGTTCCAACCTGATCGAGATCGGGCTCGGAAATGGAAACGGCACCTTCGTCGGCATGGTCGGCGGCCCCGCGAGTATGCCGGGAACCATCGTGGCCGGAGATTGGAACCGTGACGGTAAGGATGACATCGCGTTTCAGTACGGCGCGGCGATCGTGGGCTGGACGGGCACGGGAACGGGAGGATTCTCCGGCATGCTGGCCTTCTCCATCCAGGGGCACACCCTCCATCACCGGTCCGTGGCGGACATGAATCGCGACGGGCTGCAGGACCTGGTCGTCGTCAATCCCGCCCACGAAGTGCGGGTCTTCACCCAGAACCTCGATGGAACCTTCACCGCCAACGCTCCCGGGGATTTCAACTCCACGTTCCGGTCCCTCGTATTGGGAGACTGGAATCGGGACGGCTTCACAGACGTGATCGTCGCGGAGGGTGTGACGGGTCTGCCCAGCACTGCCGCCGTCACGTTCTACCCGGGATTCGGGAACGGAATGCTGGGCGTGGGCAGAGTCGTGAGTCGAACGGTCCTCTACGCGGACCTATGCGCGGGGGATTTCAACCGCGACGGCAAGCTGGACCTCGCCATGCTCGAAACCCTGGCGGGCCAGAGTGGCCTTCGCGGCATCGACGTGGCGCTCGGGAACGGATCGGGCGGATTTCTGATGGCCCCTTCGGTGCCCACGCTGGAGCAGAACGGAAACCGCATCGAGTCCTGGGACGTGAATCTCGATGGAGTTCCGGACCTCGTCTCCTCCGCGATGGCGGACCGTGGCACGGATCCTCTCGCGCTGGATCAGCGTACCTCGAGCATCGAGGTGCATTTGGGGAATGGCACCGGGCAGTTCGGCCCTCCCCTGGCATACTCCCTCGAGGTCACCGACGCCGCGACCGACAGGATCGGGGCTCCCTTGTTCGCGGTCGGCGACGTGAATCGTGACGACTCGCCGGACGTTCTATTCCCTGGCTACGTACCGGGCGAGTTTCGATCCCTGCTGGCGACGCCGCCGGACTTCGGGAATGCCCTGAGCCCTCGGGTGGACTACGCGATGACCGCGGGCGCGAGCCGTGTGGCCATGGGAGACCTGAACCGGGACGGAATCCTGGACGTGGTCACGAGTTCGACATCCAATCCGGTGAGTGTGCGGTTGGGAACGCAACAAGGAGCGCTCGGGACGGCGACGTCGGTCGCGCAGAGTCTCAACGCGAGGCATCTGGAGCTCGCGGATGTGAATCGGGACGGAAAGCTCGACCTGCTCCTCACTCGGGCCGGGCTGGGATTTCCAGACCTCATGGCCTGCATGCTCGGAAACGGGGACGGCACCTTCGGGCCGAGGCTGGACCACGCGATTGAGGGCATCACGGAGTTCGCCTTGGGGGACATGAACCGGGACGGGAAGCTCGACATCGTCGCCGCGAAGTCCGATCCCGCATTCAGCGTCCTCCGGACTCTCTTCGGAAACGGGGACGGGACGTTCACCCTGCAGGCCCAGCAGGCGCCGGTTCCGACCACCCAGATCTACGATGTCGAGATCGGCGATGTCGGGCACGATGGAATCCTGGACGCCGTCGTCGCGGGCGGGGGCGTCTATCTCTTGCGTGGGAGTATCACCGGGCTCTTCTCTGCGGGCTTCACGGTCGATCTGGGCAACACGACGTACCGAACGGTTTGCCTCGCCGACTTCGATCGCGACGGATACGTGGATCTGGCGGCGGCCAATCAGGCGCTTCAAGTCGCCGTTGCCTGGGGCTCGGGAGTCCAGCCGTTCTCGACGGCTCTCTTCTCGAACACGCCCGCAAACGCGTGGGACCTCCAGGCGGGCCCCGCCGAGCGGGACGGCCGCCAGTTTCTCTATGTCACGATGGCGAATTCGAAGGTCGCGGTCCTTCAGCCGAGTGTGAATCCGGGGGTCTTCGGCACGGCAGGCTCGTACGACACCGGGCCCGGACCCGAGGCGCTCGCGCTGGGCGATCTCAATCGCGACGGGCTCCTCGACGTCATCACGGCGAACTCTGGCTCCGGAGACGTCTCGGTGTTCTCTCCTCCAGGAACGCTCGTGACCGGGGTCACCACCACACCGGCGCCGGTGCTCCATGCACGACTCGATCAGAACGCGCCCAATCCGTTCAATCCGGAGACGACGATTCGATTCGCGGTGCCGGAACCGGGACAGGTCCAGCTTTCGATCTACGACATCCATGGGCGGCTCGTCTCGAAGCTCGTCGATGGCCCGCTGCCCGCCGGAGAACACGCGATCCGCTGGGATGGCCGCTCGGCCACGGGCGAGTCCGCCGCATCCGGCGTGTACTACTATCGCCTGCGTACGGCTCGTGAGAACGAGTCACGGAAGATGGTGCTCGTCAAGTAGCTCGTTCGGAGGGGCGACGTTCTCCCAACTTCCCCTGCGACTGAGGCGGACACCGAGGCCCGCACCCCGGCGGCCTCTCGGCTGCCGACCGCTTGCACGTCCGGGCGCTCCGAGGGAAAATGGCCACTTCTGGGTTCTTCATGCCACCCGCGAGCGCCCCTGCGCTCGGCGGGTGGCCCTTCGTTCTCATCCCAGGCGGGGGCGACCGTACCCTTGGCGTCGAAATTTCAGTCTCGATCGACGCCCACGCCGGCCGATGCTCCGCTACGGATCACGGGCGAGCTGGTCGAACGCGCCAAGCGCGGCGACCGCTCGGCGCTGGATACGCTCATGGAGCGATATCAGCCCCGGCTCGTGCGCTGGGCTAGTGGAAGGCTCCCGTCCTACGCGCGCTCCCTGCTCGACACGAGCGACCTGGTGCAGGAAACGCTGATTCGGACTGTCGAGCGTCTCGTGGACATCGAGAGCCAGGGTCCGGGGGCCTTCGAAGGCTACGTCCGGCGCGCGATCCTGAACCGGATCCAGGACCAGGTGCGCTGGGCCCGCCGCCGGCCCATTGGCGAGGTACCCGAGACGCTGACGGCGACCGCGCCATCGCCCCTCGAGCTCGCGATCGGCGCGGATCTGGCTCAGCGGTACGAGCGCGCTCTCGAGCAGCTCCCCGAAGAGGAGCGGCACCTGATCCACCTCCGCATCGAGCTCGACTTCGACCACGGGGAGATCGCCGCGATCGTGGGCCGGAGCTCCCCCGACGCCGCACGAATGGCGTTCCAGCGCGCGCTGCGAAAGCTCGCCGACATCATGGGGCGAGAAGACGATCATCGATGAACGACTCTCGCACGCCATCCTTCCATCCCGACGATCACGATCCGATCGACGATGCCATTCAGTCCATCGACGACAACGAATCGGTCGACTGGAACCTGACCGATACGAAGCTCTCCAGCGCTGGGGATCGGGCGAGCGCGCGTGCCCTCCGGGATCTCGAGAAGATCGCGGAGGTACATCGGGGGTTCCAGCACCCGCCCAAACCGGGGAAATCCGGGACCAGCCCGGCTCCGCATCCCGAGCCATGGGGACCGTTGACGATCCTCGAGCTCGCGAGCGCCGGCCAGAGCGGGGAAGTCTGGCGCGCATGGGATACGTGGCTCCAGCGCGAAGTCGCGCTGAAGTTCCTCCTCCCGGAAGGAACGGACGGGACCGGCGACTCGGCCCTGCTCGAGGAAGCACGCTCCCTGGCGCGCATCCGTCACCGGGGCGTCGTGAACGTTCACGGCATCGGCGCGCACGCGGGACGCGTCGGCATGTGGATGGAGTTCCTCGAAGGAGCCACGCTGGAGAGCGAGATCGACCGCCGCGGTCCTCTGCCGCCGGGAGAGGTCGCGAGGATCGGGATCGACCTGTGTCACGCCCTCGACGCCGTGATCGCGGCGGGTCTCGTCCATCGCGACATCAAGCCCGCGAATATCGTCCTGGAGTCGAGCGGACGGACCGTGCTCACCGACTTCGGCCTCGGGAAGCGCGCGGCGGTCACGGGCCGTGACGAGTGGCGCTCTTCCGGCACCCCTCTCTTCATGGCGCCGGAGCTCCTGGCGGGAGAGGCGGCGACGCCTCGCTCGGATCTGTACGCGCTCGGCGTGACCTTGCGGTGGGCCCTCACCGGTCGTGCACCGTTCCGCGCGCGCTCGCTCCAGGAGCTTCGCGTCGAGGCGGAGACGGGCCCCGGGACCCGGATCCGGGACGAGCGGCCTGATGCTCCAGCGAAACTGATCTCCGCCATCGAGCGCGCCATGGCGCCTAGGGCCGATGCGCGCTACGCCACGCCGGCGCAGTTCGCCGAGGCGCTCGAAACGACTCTGGACGACACCCGAGGCGCACGCCGGGCGTCGGTACGGCCGCGGGTCCTCGTGTTCGGAGGTCTTCTCCTGCTCGCCTCGGCGCTCCTCTCGATCCGGCTCCTTCCGGAACGTTCCATTGCGCCACGAGGTCGCTTCACCATTCAGCTGCCGGCAACGACCGAGCTGAATCCCTACGCGGGGAATCAAACGATCTCACCGGATGGACGCCTGGTCGCCTTCGTCGCCGAAGCGGTGGTGGAGAGCACGAGCCAGGAGAGGATTTGGGTGCGACCACTCGATGCCTTTTCCGCGAAATCTCTGGACGGTACCGAGGGCGCAAGCTTCCTCTTCTGGTCGCCTGACAGCAGAGAGATTGGATTCTTCACGGACGGAAAGATGAAGAAGGTCGCGGTCTCCGGCGGCTCGCCGGAAGTCCTTTGCGACGCTCCGGATCCGCGCGGAGCGACCTGGGGAAGGGACGGCGTGATTGTGTTCGCCCCTCGGGCCGCGGGGGGGCTCCATCGGGTGTCCTCGGAAGGAGGAGCGTCGGTTGAGATCCAGCGCCCGGATACGTTGGGACGCGAGGAGGCGCTCCGCTGGCCGCACTTCCTGCCGGACGGGGAACGCTACTTCTTCGTCTCCTTGCCTCCACGGAACGGCGAGTTCGACGTGTTCGTCGCGTCCACCAAGAAGCCCGAGCGCCGGCGCGTGATGCGCGCCGGTTGTGCTCCCACCGTCGCGGGAAATCTGGGAGTCGTCGTCGCCCACGCCGGCCGTCTCATGCTGCAGGGGTTCGACTTCGACCGGCTCGCGCCCAAGGAGAGCCCGGTCGCGATCGCGCGAGTTCCGTTCACCAATGAGAGCGTCGGGCAGCCGCTCGCGAGCGCGTCGTCGAACGGGATCATCGTTCATCTGAATCAGCCGATGTCGCCCACGAAGCTGAATCTGCTGGACCGGTCGGGCAGGAGTCGTGCGGTGGTCCCTCTGCCCGCGGGACGGTATGAGGCGGGCTACCACTCACCGGACGGGAAGAGGCTCCTCGCGCAGCGACGCGATTCGCCGACATCCGTCGAGATCTGGCTCGTGGACCTGGTCCGAGGGCAGTCCAGACGATTCACCGTGGGTCCCCAGTCGCGATTCGGCGGAGCGCCCGCATGGTCCCCGGACGGGAAGCGGATCGCGTTCAGCTCGAACCGAGACGGACGTACCAACATCTATGAGCGACTCGTCGACGAGGCCGGGGAGGAGAGGCTTCTCTACGAGTCCGACGGACAGTTCAAGGAAGTCAACACATGGTCGCCGGACGGCGAGTACCTCGTGTTCGAGCAGGCGGGCGCTCATACCGGATGGGACCTCTGGCTCCTTCCCATGAAGCGGAAGGAGGGGGCGATTCCCTATCTCACGTCCCGGCACGGCGAGTACGGCGGGGGTGTTTCGCCGGACGGACGGTGGCTGGCTCACTCGAACTACGTCGACGGCAGGATGGAAATCTACGTGAGGTCGTTCCCGGAACCGGGGGCCGAAGTCCGGCTGTTCGAGGGAGACGGACGAGCCTACTGGACCCGAGACGGCCGCGAGATCCTGATCAGCCATACGGGGGACGGCTGGATCTGGTCCATCCCGGTGCGAACCCACCCGACGTTTCAAGCGGGCGCTCCCACGCGCCTCTTCCGAGCGCACAAGGATGCCCACTGGATCCATCCCGCACCGAGCGGCGATCAGTTCGTGGAGGTGAGGCCGGAAGCTGGAGCGGAGCCCGCCAGCATCACCGTCCATGTGAACGTGCCGAAACCGTACGGGGACTGAGGAATGCCGCTCGACCCCCTCGAGGACGACGCGATGTGCTTCTGCTGCGGCGTCAAGAACCCCATCGGGCTGAAGCTGGAGTTCGAGGACACGCACGACGGGCGCATGCGCACCGTGTGGACCCCGCGAAAGGAGCACCAGGGGTTCAAGGACATCGTGCACGGCGGGCTCGTCGCGACGGTGCTCGACGAGGTGATGGTGCGGCTTCTCTACCTGCGCGGGATTCCCGCGGTCACCGCCGGGATGGAGACGAAGCTCCTGCGTCCGCTCCGCTGGGGCAGAGCGTACCGGTTCGAGGGCTGGATCCTGCAGGAGCGCGGGCGCGCCGTCATCACCGAGGCGGAAGCGCGGGATGTGGAGTCGGGCGAGCGCGTCGCGTGGGGTAAGGCGACGTGCATGAAGGTCCGGTAACTGCGACGCGGGGAGCGCCGCGATTCGCGCCGCCCCCCGCCCCTTTCGCGCTTCGCGTGCGTCAGGACTGCGTCTTGACCTCGAACTCCTTCGTCGCGGCGGGCGTGCCGTTCACGAGCACCTCGAGCTTGTACTTGCCCGCGGGCCATCCGTCCGGCTTGGAGACGTGGAACTCGCTCGCGGCCTCCGCGCCCTGTGCCGGAGCGATCGTCTGGCGGCTCTCCTCGACGACCTGCCCGTCCTGATAGGTCCACCGCGCCGTCAGCTCCGTGTTCGGAGCGCCGCCGGTCGTGATCACGGTCGCGTAGATCGTCTCGTTGGGGCGGAACTCCTCGGTGGGCTCGGTCACGCGCTTGTCGGTGCCGACTCCGCGTCCGAGCTGGACGCTGGAGACCTGCGCCTGCTGCGTCGTCTGGCTCTGGGTCTCGGTCGAGGTCTCGACCTCCCGGTCGCTCTTCGAGCATCCCGCGGGGATCGCGGCCATCGCGAGGACGAGCCCCGCGACGAATGCGAAATGGATCACGCGGCTCATGTGGCCCTCCTTCCGGACTCGCTCGCCTCGGGGATGCGCAGCTCCTGGCCGGGATGGATGAGGTCCGGGTCGTTGATCTGGTCCCGGTTGGCCTCGTAAATCCGCCTCCAGTCGTGGGCATCGCCGTAGAAGCGCTGGGCGATTTTCGACAGGCTGTCACCCTTCACGACGACGTACGTCTTCGTGCCGCCCGCGGCTCCCGCGTTCGCGGCGCCCGACCGTGCGGGAGACGTGGAGGAGCTTCCGCTTTGTACGTTGGAGAAATCGGGGCGAGGCTTGTAGTTCTTGTCGCCTCCATCCGAGATCATGATCATGCAACACCTCCTGGATTCGGGGCTTTCAGGTGGAGCGCTGCCGTGAAGGTGCGGCGTCCTGCAGGATGGGTGCCACCGGAACGGAAGGAATGTCGCGGGACGAATTCTAGGGCGCGGCTCCTCCGGGTGGCACGGAACCCGCCGTGCCCACTCTCGAACTCGCGCTCTTCACGTACCGCTCGAACCAGGTCAGCATCTCCCAGAGCGTGTGCTCGACCGACTCGCGCGCTTCGTACGCGTGGGACTCGAGCGGCAGCATCACGAGGCGCGCCGTGCCGCCGGTTCCCACGACGGCGCGGTACATGAGGTCGGACTGGAACGGGAGCGTCCCGGGATTGGCGTCGGCCTCGCCGTGGATCAACAGAATCGGCTCGTTGATGCGGTTCGCGTAGCGGAACGCGGACACGCGCAGGTACGTGTCCGGCGCGTCGAAGAAGGTCCGCCGCTCGCCCTGGAACCCGAAGGGGACGAGGGTCTGGTTGTAGGCGCCGCTCCGCGCGATGCCGGCGCGGAAGAGATCGGTGTGCGCGAGGAGCGTGGCGGCCATGCGGCCGCCGTGGCTGTGACCCATGATCCCCACGCGCTCCGGATCCGTGACGCCCATGCTCACGGCCTTGTCGATCGCGGCCTTCGCGCTGGCCGTCAGCTGCTCCACGAAGTCGTTGTACACGCTGTCCGGATGCGCGATGACCGGCATGGTCGTGCTGTTCAGGACGGCGTAGCCCTGGAGCAGGAAGAAGAGGTGGGACGGTCCGCGGATCGTCGTGAAGAGCCGCTCGGAGCCCGAGACCTGTCCCGCGGTGTTCGCGTCCGAGTACTCGAGCGGATACGCGTAGACGACCGTGGGGAGCTTCGTTCCCTTCTGGTATCCGGGTGGAAGCATCAGGGTGAACGAGAGCGGCACCCCGTCCTCCCGCGTGTAGGTCACGATCTCGCGCTGGATGCCGCGAAGCTGCGGCGTGGGATCCGGGAACCGCGTGATGGGCCGGAGCGTCGACTTCCGCTCCGCCTCGCCCTTCGCGGCGTTCCGCACGGCGGAGCCCAGCTTCCGCGCGTAGAAGTTCGGAGGATCGGTGGGGCTCTCGCGGCGCGTGAGGAAGGTGGTGCGCTTCGCGTCGAGCATGCCGGAGTAGGTCTCGTAGGCGTCGGCGTCGCAGCGGAAGACCCGCTCCTTGGCCCCGGTCCGGAGGTTCATGCGGTCGAGGAACGGGCGGTCTCCGTCGGGAGTGGAGCCGGTCCCGTAGAGCCAGATCCAGTCCCCGTCCTGATGGAACGCCAGCGTCCCGCGAGGCGTGTACGCGAGCGCGGGCGAGCCCGGGTCCGTGTACTTCTCGTTCGTGCTCTGCTCCCAGAGAACCTTCGAGGTGACGGATCCGCTCTTCGTGCGGACCCACTGGACGCGCTCCCACCGGCGCTCGCGATCGTATTCGCCGACGATCGCGTCCGTCCCGGACTGGCCCCACCAGATCCCGGCGCTGCGGTGCTCGAGTCTCAGGAACTCGCGCGGCTCGTTCTCGAACGGAGCGGCGAGCGTGAGGATCCGGTCGCGGTGCGGGACCTTCACCGAGGGATCGCCCTTGTCGAGCGCCTCCGTCCAGACGAGCGTGGCGGGATCGGTCCCGTGCCACCCGAGATCACGCGGTCCCGTCGGGACCCCGTGAATGGGCACCGCATCCAGGAGCGGCTGGTCCGCGAGCCTCCGCACCCGGTTCCCGGCCCGGTCCCAGATCTCGATCTCACGCGGGAATCGCTGGTGCGTGTGAAAGTACGAGTACGGCCGGTGGATTCGCTCCACGACGATGTAGCGGCCGTCGGGAGATGGGTTGGGATTCGACCAGATCGCCGGGGTTCCGATCCGCGTCACCGCTCCGGACTCGGCGTCCACGATCGCGAGCTGCGAGGTCATGTAGTGGTCGAAGAGCGCCTCGTCGCGCGGTCCGCGCAGCACGTCCCGCGTCTCGTACGTGCTCCCGATCCCATGCTTCCCGGAGCCTTCCTGGACCGCGGGGCCGAGCGGGACGCCGGACCACGCCGGAGGCGCCGGACGGGATTCCGGCACGAGCCGCGCGAGGAGCTTCGGCTCGTTCGAGATCCACTTCATGCTGAACCCGAGCGCGGCGTTCAGGCGGACTCCTTCCACGCGCCGGGGAGTGAGCGTGGAGACGTCGGCGACCCAGAGCTCGATCCCGTCGGCCGTCGTGATCGGAAACGCGAACTTCGTCCCGTCGGCGCTCCACGTGGGATTCCCGAACCGCGCGCCGGCGGGCAGGCGCACCTCGCGCTCCTTGCCGTCGGCGAACGTGAGATACGTGAGCCGCGTCCAGTAGGGGGTGCGGTGCTGCCCGTTCGTCTTCGGGTTGAGGCGGATGCCCGCCAGCCGCAGCATCGGCTCGCTGAGGTCGGAGAGCGGCGGATACGGCTCACCGTAGAGGAGGAGGAACCCGTCGTGCGGCGGACTGAGCACGGGCGCCGGAGTCGGCCTCGCGTTCAGGACCTCCTGCACGGCCTGAGGAGGCTTTTGATAACCGGCGGGACGCGCGTCCTCGGGCGTGACCCCCAGCACTGCCGCCCCGGCGGGCGAGGTCCAGAGAATGCCCCCGGCGAGGGCGACGGCCAGGAGGAGGATCGCGAGCCAGGGGAGACGTCGCTTCATGGTGGTACCTGGATGGGAGCCGGACGCGCTTCAGGATCCGAGAAGACGATCGTAGGTTCCAGGGGGGAGCCCGTCAACCGAGCCCTGCGGCGGCGCGATCTGGGGTAGGATCGCGCCCCGTGGAAGAAGCCTGGGGACAGGAGATCACGCGCGCGTGGGCGGAGAGCTTTCCCATCGCGCCCTACCGGAAGCTCCTCCTCGAGCATCTCGATCCCCGCGGGGAGCGCGCCCTCGAGGTCGGGAGCGGACCCGCGCACGACTCGCTCACGCTCGCCGACCGGGGCTTCCGGGTGTGGGGAGTGGACTGGTCCCGGAAGGGACTCGAGGCGGGACGCGCGCTCTACGGGCGGGAAGGACACTCGCTGCGCGCGGTGTGCTCCGACATCCGGGCGCTTCCGTTCCGGGACGACTCCTTCGACTTCGTCTGGAACGCGGGCGTGCTCGAGCACTTTCACGATCCGGACGTTCTCGCCGTGCTCGCCGAGATGAAGCGGGTGGCCAAGCCGGGCGGCACGGTGCTCGCCGTCGTGCCGAACCGATACTACTTCTGGTATCAGGCGCACCTGTCCCTGAAGCGGCTGTTACGCCGGGAGCACCAGTACCGCTTCGAGCGCGCGTTCACGCCCGGCTATCTCGCCGCCAAGTTCCGGGAGGCGGGGTTCCGCGACGTCTCCATGAGCGGGACCCACCTCCATCCCGCGCCGAGCTTCCTCGTGCCCAAGACGGGCTGGCTCACGAAGATCTTCGAACGCGTGGGAGCGCCGCTGGAATCGGGAGGGAAGCACAGTCCCTGGCGGGCCTACGCGGGGCTGGATCTCGCGGTGTGGTCGAGGAAGGAAGCGTAGGCCGGAGCGTTGCGGGAGCCCGCCGCGCCGGAGCGGGTCGCGGGGCGCGAAGCTATTCCTTCCGGATCTTCTCCACTTCCTCGGTGAGCGCCGGCACGATCTGGTAGAGGTCGCCGACGATCCCGTAGCTCGCGACCTTGAAGATGGGCGCCTCCTTGTCCTTGTTGATCGCGACGATCGTCTTGGACGAGGACATGCCCGCCATGTGCTGGATCGCGCCGGAGATTCCGATCGCGAAGTACAGGGTCGGGTTCACGACCTTCCCGGTCTGACCCACCTGGTGGCCGTGATCGATCCAGCCCGCGTCCACGGCCGCGCGCGACGCGCCGAGGGTGGCGCCGAGCGCCTTGCAGAGCTTGCGGAGGATCTCGAAGTTCTCGGGTCCCTGCATCGCGCGGCCGCCGCTCACGATGATGTCGGCCTCGGTGAGGTCGAGCGTCTCGCCCTCCGACTTCTCGAATCCGGTCACGCGAGCGCGGACCGGCACGTCGGGGAGCGCCACCGCCTGGACCGCGGCCTTCCGGGATGTGTCCGGATCCCGGGGACGGAACGTGTTCGGACGGACCGAAGCGGCCTGAGGACGTGCGGCGCTCCACGCGACGCGCGCGAACGCCTTGCCCGCGAAGACGGGGCGGCGCGCGACGAGACCGTCGCCCGACCACTCGAATCCCACGCAGTCCGAGGCGAGCCCCGCCCGAAGCTTCGCGGCCGCGCGAGGCGCGAGATCCCTGCCGCGGGAGGTCGCGCCGAGGAAGAGGACCTCGGGCTTCAAGGATTCCACCGCCGCGCGCACGCCCTCGGCGTGGGCCTCGGGCGCGTAGGGCTCGAGCGCGGCGCCCTCGACCTGGACCACCTGATCCGCCCCGTGCTGAGCGAGACGATCCGCTTCGCCGGCCGCCAGGGCGCCGAGCACGATCGCGGACACGGTGCCGCCGCCCTTCGCGTCCGCGAGCCGGCGCGCTTCGGCCAGCATTTCCAGCGTGATCCGCCGGGCCGAGCCTTCCCGTGTTTCCGCGACGACCGCGATCATCAGATGACCTTCGCCTCCTCGTGGAGGAGGCGGACCAGCTCGCGGGCGGTGTCGCGCGGCTCGCCTTCGAGAATCCGCCCCGCCGAGCGCGGCGGGGGCAGCGTCATGTCGAGCACCCGGAGCGGCGCGGCATCGAGGGACACGGACGCGGGATCCACGCCCACGTCCGCGAGCGTCCATTCGGGGATGACCTTCTTCTTCACCGCCATGATCCCCTTGAGCGAGGCATAGCGGGGCTCGTTCAGGCCCTTCTGCGCGGTGATCACCGCGGGGAGCTCGAAGGCGACCGTCTCGACCCCTCCCTCCACCTCGCGTCGGGCGACGCCCTTGCGCGCGGCGGCGTCCAGCTCGAGCCCGACGACCACGGAGACGTGCGGAAGCCCGAGCAGCTCGGCGAGGATCACGCCCGCCTGCGACCAGTCGGTGTCGACGCCCTGCTTCCCGGTGAGGATGAGGTCGTAGCCGACCTTCTTCGCGGCCCCCGCGAGCGCGGTCGCGACCGAGAGGGGATCGTGGAGCGCGACGCCGTCACCCTTGAGCCAGACTCCCTCGTCGGCGCCGAGGGAGAGCGCGTACTTCACCGCCTCCTTCACGCGATCGGGGCCGAGGCTCACCACGGTGACCGTGCCGGTCCCCAGCCGTTCGCGGATGCGTAACGCTTCCTCGACCGCGAACTCGTCGTACGGATTCGCGATCCACTTCACCGAGGAGAGATCCACGGTGCCGTCCTTGATCTGGATCCGGGTCTCGGTGTCCGGGACCTGCTTCACGAAGACGAGGAGCTTCACGCGCGCGATTCCCCCGAGGAATGGTGCCTTGAGTGAGCGCGGCAGTATAGTACGATGTCCCTTCTGATGGAAGCTCGCACCCACCCGTTCCTGACCAAGCTCGCGGCCGGCGTCGTCCTCGCGGACGGTGCGATGGGCACCTATCTCTACGAGCGCGGGATCCCGTTCGACCGCTCCTTCGATCTCCTGAACCTCACCGACCGCGCGCTGATCCAGTCGATCCACCGGGAATACATCCGCGCCGGAGCGGAGCTGATCGAGACGAACACGTTCGGGGCGAATCGCTACCGGCTCCAGGCGCACGGGTCGGCCGAGCCCGCCCGGCTCGTGAACCGCGCGGGCGCGCAGCTCGCGCGGAACGCGCGCGAGGAGGTTGGCGAGCAGGTCTTCGTGGCGGGGGCGATCGGACCGCTCGGCAAGCCCGTCGCGCCGCTCGGCACGATCACGCGCGAGGAAGCGTTCGACGCCTATCGGGAGCAGGTGGAAGGGCTCGTCGAGGGAGGCGTCGATCTCCTGATCCTCGAGACGCAGACCGATCTCGGCGAGGCCGCCATCGCGATCGACGCGATCCGGAGCGTGACCTCGGATCTTCCTCTCGTGGTGCAGATGACGTTCACCGAGGACGGGCGGACGCTCTACGGCGCGTACCCGGAGGACGTGGCGCGCGCGACGGACCCGAAGAAGGTGGACGTCCTGGGCGCGAACTGCAGCGTGGGGCCGCAGGCGCTCCTCGAGATCGTGCAGCGGCTCCGCCGCCGGACGCAGCTTCCCGTCTCGGTGATGCCGAACGCCGGGCTTCCCCAGTTCGTGAACGGACGCTTCGTCTATCTCTCCTCGCCGGAGTACCTGGCGGAGTACGCGGTGCGGTTCGCCGCCGCGGGCGCGGGCCTCATCGGCGGGTGCTGCGGGACCACGCCGACCCATACGCGGAAGATGAAGGAGGCGCTCCGGGCCGCGCCGGCACCGTCCGCGTCCGCGGGGGCGCCCTCCGCCGAGGTGGCCGAGCCCGTCCGGCCGATTCCCGCCATCGTGCGCGTGGAGGAGCCGTCCGCGACCGACCTCCGGAACCGGACGCAGCTCTCGCGGAAGCTCGCCGAGAAGCAGTTCGTCGTGAGCGTCGAGGTCGATCCGCCGCGCGGGGCCCGCCCGAAGAAGATGATCGAGGGAGCGCAGCTCCTCCGGAACGCGGGGGTCGATTTCATCAACGTCGCCGACAGCCCCATGGCCCGCGTCCGGATGTCCTCGATCGCGCTCGCGTCGATGATCACGCACCAGGTCGGGATCGAGACGATCCTCCACTTCACGTGCCGCGACCGGAATCTCATGGGCATCCAGTCGGATCTCATGGGTGCGCACGCGCTCGGCATCCGGAACATCCTCGCCCTGACGGGCGACCCGCCGCGCGCGGGGGACTACCCCAACACGACGGCCGTGTTCGACGTGGACTCGATCGGCCTGATCCGGGTGCTGAAGCAGCTCAACGCGGGAAGCGATCTCGGCGGGAATTCGATCGGCGAGCCCACGACCTTCGTGATCGGGTGCGCGGTGAATCCCACCGCGGAGACCCTCGACACGGAGCTCGAGCGCTTCCGGAAGAAGGTCGAAGCCGGCGCCGAGTTCGCCATGACGCAGCCCCTCTACGAGCTCGAGACGCTCACGAAGTTCCTGGACCGTGTCGGTACGCCCAGGATCCCGATCCTGCTCGGCCTCCTGCCGCTCCAGAGCCACCGGCACGCCGAGTTCCTCCACAACGAGGTGCCCGGCATCCACGTTCCGGAGCATGCCCGCGAGGCGATGCGCACGGCGGGGGAGAAGGGGATCGAGATCGGGGTGGAGATGTGCAGGAAGCTCCTCCTGGAAGCCAGGGATCTGGTCGAGGGGGCCTATCTCATGCCCTCGTTCGGGCGATACGAAGTCGTGGCCCGCGTGGCCGAAGCCGTGCTCGACCGAGACGCGAAGGCGGGAACGGGCGAACCCTCGCGCCAGGCCCGGCAGAGCTCGGGTTCCTGAGGGGGCCCCGTTCGCCAAGGATGGGCAATCCTCTTGAAGCACAATCACTTCGGTGATACGATCCTCGCGATCCGACGCCATCGCGAGAGTGGCGGAACTGGCAGACGCGCGGGACTTAGGATCCCGTGAGGAAACTCGTGGGGGTTCAACTCCCCCCTCTCGCACCAAACTCGAAGGGAGAATGAAGCTTGAGAGTGGACGTACGCGATAGCGGGACAGGCGCCTGGGAGAAGGTCCTCTCGATCGAGGTCCCGCCCGAGGAGCTGGACGAGGACTACGAGGCGATCCTCGAGGACTACCGGCGCCGGGCGGTGCTACCCGGGTTCCGGAAGGGCAAGGTCCCCCGGAACGTCCTCGAGCTCCAGTTCGGGCACTCGCTCGAGCACGAGGTCCTCGAGCGGGCCGTGAAGCGCTCCTATGAGCGCGCCATGAAGGAGCAGGACCTCCACCCGGTCTCGTTTCCCTCCATCGACAAGATCCGCTTCGACAAGGGGAAGCCTCTGAGCTACGAGGCCAAGGTCGAGGTGCGTCCGGCCGTAACTCCCAAGGACTACTTCGGTTTGGAGGTCGAGGCCCAGGAGACCGCGGTGCCCGACGAGGAGGTCGAGAAGGCCCTCGAGGAGCTCCGGGAACGCGCGGCGGAATGGGCGCCGGTCGAGCGGGAGGCCGCGGCCGGCGATGCCGTGGTCGTGGACTACCGGCGCCTGAACGCCAAGGGGAAGCCGATCCACCGCTCCGAGCAGAAGGACGCGCTCGTCGAGCTGGACGCGCAAGGGCTGCTCCCCGAATTCCGCGAGAATCTGCTGGGGAAGAAGAGCGGCCAGCACGTCACGTTCGAGGTGACCTATCCCGAGGATTTCGGGAACGAGGACCTGCGCGGGAAGAAGGTGACCTTCTCGCTCGAGATGAAGGGCGTGCGGGAGCGCCGCGTTCGGCCCCTGGACGACGCCTTCGCCACCGAGGTGATCGGCGTGAAGGACCTGGCCGAGCTCCGGGCCCGCGTGCGCCTGAACCTCGAGGGGGAGGCCCGTCTGAAGGCCCAGCGCGAGCTGGAGGACCGGATCGTCGACCAGATCCTCGCCCGGAATCCGCTCGATCTTCCGGAGAGCATGGTGCGGGAGTATCTCGAAGAGCTGATCCAGCGTCTAAAGGAAGGCCGCGAGTGGTCTCCCGAGGACGAAGAGCGATTCCGTACCGAGTACCGGCCCATGGCGGAGCGCCGCATCAAGCGCGACCTCCTCCTGGACGCCATCGTTCGCGCGGAGTCGATCGCGGTCACCGACGAGGAGGTGGACGATCTCCTCCGAGGCGCCGAAAGGGACCAGGAGGCCGGTCCCGAGATGGAGCGCCTGGTCCGGAACCCCGCCCAGCGGGAGCGGGCGGCGTCCCATCTCCTGGAACGGAAGCTTTTCGCGCTGCTTCGGGAGAAGGCGCGGCTTAAGATGAGTGCATGAATTCCCGATCTTGGGTCGAGAAGGAGGGCACACGGATGTCGCTGGTACCCATTGTCGTGGAGCAGAGCGGACGAGGCGAGCGGGCGTACGATATTTTCTCCCGCCTCCTCAAGGACCGGATCATCTTCATCGGGACGCCGATCGATGACGTCGTGGCGAATCTGGTCATCGCCCAGCTCCTCTTTCTCGAGGCCGAGGATCCGGATCGGGACATCAATCTCTACATCAACTCCCCCGGCGGGGTCGTGTCGGCCGGTCTCGCGATCTACGACACGATGCAGTTCATCAAGTCGGACGTCGCGACGATCTGCATGGGGCAGGCGGCCA
Source organism: Candidatus Eisenbacteria bacterium (assembly GCA_035712245.1). GTDB lineage: Bacteria > Eisenbacteria > RBG-16-71-46 > SZUA-252 > SZUA-252 > WS-9. The sequence goes on along the minus strand of DASTBC010000277.1, from coordinate 5,665 downwards.
GCATGGCGGCGCTCCTCCTGGCGGCCGGCGCGCAGGGAAAGCGCTCCGCGCTCCCGCATTCGCGCATCATGATCCACCAGCCTCTCGGCGGCAGCCAGGGGCAGGCGACGGACATCGAGATCTACACGAAGGAAATCCTCACGCTCCGCACGGAGCTGAACAAGATTCTCGTGAAGCACACGGGGCAGCCCGTGGACAAGATCGAGAAGGATACGGACCGGAACTTCTTCATGTCCGCCGAGGAAGCGAAGGCCTATCGCATCGTGGACAAGGTGATCGCGAAACTGGAACCCTTGAAGGAGAAGAAGCCGGAGCCCGTTCCGATCGGGTAAGGGCGTACCCTAAGAGACCATGAAAAAGCGCGTCAGTTCTCCCCATCCCATCCGGTGCAGCTTCTGCGGCCGCGGCCAGGACGAAGTGTCCCGGCTCGTCTCCGGCCCCTCCGTCTACATTTGCAGCGAGTGCGTCAAGCTCTGCAACGACATCCTGGAGGGCGAGACCGACCACACCGTCGGTGCGCCCAAGGGCTCGCTCCCGAAGCCGGCCGAGATCAAGAAGGTTCTCGACGACTACGTGATCGGCCAGGACCGGGCGAAGAAGACGCTGAGCGTCGCGGTCTACAACCACTACAAGCGAATCTACTCCGGTTCCGCGGTCGACGACGTCGAGCTGGAGAAGTCGAACATCCTCCTGATCGGACCCACGGGAACGGGGAAGACGCTCCTCGCGAGGACGCTCGCCCGGATCCTCAAGGTGCCGTTCGCCATCGTCGACGCGACCTGCCTCACCGAGGCGGGATACGTCGGCGAGGACGTGGAGAACATCCTCGTCCGGCTCCTCCAGGCCACGGACTTCAACGTGGTGAACGCGGAGCACGGGATCGTCTACATCGACGAGCTGGACAAGATCTCGCGCAAGTCCGAGAACCCGTCGATCACGCGCGACGTCTCGGGCGAGGGCGTGCAGCAGGCGCTCCTCAAGATCCTCGAGGGCACCGTCGCGAACGTGCCGCCGCAGGGCGGCCGGAAGCACCCGCAGCAGAAGTATATCGAGGTGAACACGAAGGACATCCTCTTCATCTGCGGCGGCGCGTTCGAGGGTCTCGAGAAGATCGTCGAGCGGCGCGTGGCCCAGAAGTCGATGGGCTTCGGCGCCGAGATCAAGAGCAAGAAGGACCGGAACCTGGGCGAGCTCCTGGCGCTCGTGGAGCCGGACGACCTGCTCCGCTACGGCCTCATTCCCGAGCTGGTCGGGCGGCTTCCCGTGATCGGCGGGCTCGATTCCTTGAGCAAGGCCACGCTGGTCGACATCCTGACGAAGCCGAAGAACGCGATCACGAAGCAGTACCAGAAGTTCTTCGAGATGGAAGGCGTCAAGCTCGAGTTCACCGACGACGCGCTGGAAGCGGTCGCCGAGCTGGCGCTGAAGCGCGGCACCGGCGCGCGTGGACTGCGCGCGGTCCTCGAGGAGGCGATGCTGGATCTCATGTACGAGATCCCCTCCCGGCTCGAGGTGATGGGCTGCACCATCACACGGGACGTCGTCGAGAAGAAGGGACCGCCCATCCTGGCCCACCGGTCGGATCGTCGCCGCAAAGAGGCGTGATCTCGCGCATCTAATGTCCCGGGGGCCGGCACGGGGCCGGCACCGCGGACGAAAGGGCGAATCCAGATGACCCGAGTCGAACGAGACGGCGAAGTCTTCGAGATCCGGGAGCGCATTCCGCTCCTCCCGCTCCGTGACGTCGTCATCTATCCCTACATGACCATCCCGCTCCTCGTGGGACGGGTCGCCTCCGTGAACGCGATCGAGGCCGCGGTGCAGAAGGACCGCGTGGTCTTCGTGCTGGCCCAGCGCCGGCCCGAGGTGACCGACCCGGCGCCCAAGGACCTCTACCGCGTCGGGACCGTCGTGCGCGTGCTCCAGCTCTTCCGGCTCCCGGACGGCACCATGCGCGTCCTGGTCGAGGGGATCTGCCGCGGGCGCGCGAAGAAGTTCGTGAAGGAAGGGGACACCATGGCCGCGGCGGTCACGGTGCTGCACGACGAGGTGCGCACCGAGCCGCAGCTCGAGGCCCTGATCCGGAACGTCCTCGCCTCGTTCAACGACTACGTGCACCTGAACCGCCGCGTGCCGGACGAGGTCCTGGCGACCGCGAACAACATCGCGAACCCGCTCCTCCTCTCCTACACGATCGCGTCCCACATGATCCTGAAGGTGGGCCTGAAGCAGGAGATCCTCGAGCAGGACGACCTGGTCGAGCGGTTCCGCCTGCTCAGCCGCACGCTCGCGAGCGAGCTCGAAATTCTCAAGCTCGAGCGGAAGATCGAGGGCCAGGTCCGGAGCCAGGTCCACAAGAACCAGAAGGAGTTCTATCTCAACGAGCAGCTGAAGGCGATCCGCAAGGAGCTGGGCTATCAGAACGAGTTCTCGAACGAGATCGAGGAGCTGACCCAGCTGGTCAAGAAGGCGCGGATGCCGAAGGAAGTGAACGACAAGGCCATGAAGGAGCTCGACAAGCTCCAGAAGATGTCGTTCATGTCCCCCGAGGCGACCGTGGTTCGCAACTACGTCGACTGGCTCGTCTCGCTCCCGTGGAGCGTCGTCACCGAGGACAATCCCGACCTCAAGGTGGTCGAGAAGGTCCTCGACGAGGATCACTACGGGCTGAAGAAGGTGAAGGAGCGGATCCTCGAGTACATCGCGGTCCTGAAGCTCTCGGGACAGCTCAAGGGCCCGATCCTCTGCCTCGTCGGCCCTCCGGGCGTGGGGAAGACCTCGCTCGGGAAGTCGATCGCGCGCGCCCTGGGTCGGAAGTTCGTCCGCATGTCGCTCGGCGGCGTGCGGGACGAGGCCGAGATCCGCGGGCACCGGCGCACCTACATCGGGTCGCTCCCCGGCCGGATCATCCAGGGGATGAAGCGGGCCGGATCGAAGAACCCGGTCTTCCTGCTGGACGAGATCGACAAGCTCGGGATGGACTTCCGCGGCGACCCCGCGTCGGCGCTCCTCGAAGTGCTCGATCCGGAGCAGAACAACTCCTTCCAGGACCACTACCTCGAGGTCGACTTCGACCTCTCGCAGGTCCTGTTTCTCACGACCAGCAACACCCTGTACTCGATCCCCGGCCCGCTCGTGGACCGCATGGAGGTGATCCGCCTCCCGGGTTATCTCGAGTTCGAGAAGGTCGAGATCGCGAAGAAGTTCCTGATCCCGAAGGAGGCGCAGGCGCACGGCCTCGAGCCGGGGGACCTCCGGATCGGAGACAAGGCGCTCCGTGCGATCATCCATCAGTACACGCGCGAGGCGGGCGTCCGTTCGCTGGAGCGCGAGATCGCGGCGATCTGCCGCAAGGTCGCGCGGAAGAAGGCCACGCTCGACAAGCCGCGTCCCTTCCACATCACCGAGCCGCGCGTCTACCAGTACCTGGGCGTGCCCAAGTATCTCGAGTCCCAGATCGAGCGGCGCTTGCGGGTGGGCGTCGCGACGGGGCTCGCCTGGACCGACAGCGGCGGCGACGTGCTGACCGTCGAGGTCAGCGTGGTGCCCGGATCGGGCGCGATTCAGCTCACCGGCAAGCTCGGCGAGACGATGCGCGAATCCGGCCAGGCCGCGCTCTCCTACACGCGGTCTCGTGCCACGTCGCTCGGGCTCGACAAGCGTTTCTACAAGGAGATCGACGTCCACGTGCACCTGCCCGAGGGCGCGATCCCGAAGGACGGCCCCTCGGCGGGAATCACGATGGCGACCGCGCTCGTCTCGGCCCTCACGGGCGTCCCGACGCGCGAGGACGTGGCGATGACCGGCGAGATCACGCTCCTCGGCAACGTGCTCCCGATCGGCGGTCTGAACGAAAAGGTGGTCGCGGCCATGCGCGCGGGCGTGAAGGAGGTCATCCTTCCCAAGCTGAACGAGAAGGACATCAAGGACCTGCCCGAGTACGTCCGGAACGGGGTGAAGTTCCGACTCGTCGAGACCATGGACGAGGTGCTGCAGATCGCGATGACCGCGCCGCTGGCCCATCCGGTGCGCGAGGAGGTGGCCACGGCCGCTTCCGGATCTCCCGCCGAGGTTTCGCCCCCCGCGGCCGCCGCCGGGGAAGGTGGCGACGCGCCGCTGGCGCATTGACCGGCGGACGCGGACGACGGGGCGGCCCACGATGAAGCGCGTCCTCTTCACCCCGGGACCCACGCAAGTTCCCGACGAAGTATTGGCGTCGATGTCGCGTCCGCTGATCCACCACCGCACGGACGAGTACCGCTCGTTGTTCCTCGAGGCGACGCGGCTGCTGTCCGAGCACCTGGGGACGACGCAGCCCCTGCTCACGCTCTCGTGCTCCGGAAGCGGCGCCATGGAGGCGGCGGCGGTGAACCTGCTCTCTCCCGGCGACGAGGTGATCGTGGTCGAGGGAGGAAAGTTCGGCGCCCGGTGGGGGGCGATCTGCCAGGCCTACGGCGTCACGGTGCACCTGGTGAGCGTCGCGTGGGGCCGCGTGGCGACGGTGGAAGAGGTCGAGTCGGCGCTCGCCGCGCATCCCAACGCCAAGGCCGTGTTCCTCACCCACAGCGAGACCTCGACCGGCGCGCTCTTTCCGGCGCACGAGATCGCGGCCGTCGTGAGGAAGCGCGGCGTCCTGACCGTGATCGACGCGGTGACGAGCTTCGGCGTCTACGACCTCCGGTTCGACCGCTCGGACTTCGACGGCGTGGTGTGGGGCTCCCAGAAGGGGCAGATGATCCCGCCCGGGCTCGGGTACGTCTGCTACTCGCCACGGGCGTGGTCCGTGGCCGAGAAGGCGAAGCTCCCACGCTTCTATTTCAATCTCGTGAAGGCGCGCGGCGCGCTCGAGAAGGGGGACACGCCCTTCACGCCCGCGATCAGCCTGGTGCTGGGGGCGCACGCGGCCGCCACCCTGATGGCCCGCGAGGGCCGGGAGGCGGTGTTCGCGCGGCACCAGCGAAACGCCGACGCGACACGTCGCGCGGTCCACGCGCTCGGTTTGAAGCTCTTCGCGGAAGTGCCCACGAACACGCTCACCGCGGTGCACGTCCCCGCCGGCGTGGACGGCGGCAAGGTCGTGAAGACGATGGAGAGCGCCTACGGCGTGAAGATCGCCGGCGGCCAGGACCAGCTGAAAGGGAAGATCTTCCGCCTGGGGCACATCGGGTACTACGACGCCGGGGACATCCTCCGGCTCGTGGGCGCCTTCGAATCCGCGCTGATCGACCACGGGTACGCGGCCGAGTACGGCGTCGGCCTGCGCGCGGCCCAGGAATCCTTCCGGCGCGCCGCGTCCGGCGAGCCCGCCCGCGTCGGCTGAGCCGAGCCTCTCGCGTTGGCCCGGCCGGGGCCGTATGATTCGGCCATGAGCTCGACGAACCCGATCACCCGCCGCGTTCTCGTCTCCGACCCGCTCTCCGCACGCGCGATCGCCGGGCTTCGCGCCGCTTCCGGGATTCAGGTGGAGGAGCGAAAGGGACTGGCGGAATCGGACCTCCTTCCGTTGGTCGCGGACATCGATGCCTGGATCGTCCGGGGCGCGACCCAAGTGACTCGCAAGCTGATCGAGGCCGCGCCACGGCTCCGATGGGTCGCACGCGCGGGGGCGGGGCTCGACAACATCGACGTCGCTTCCGCGAAGGAGCGGGGCATCGCGGTGCTGAAC